>CBJMQH010000202.1:0-9066 GCA_966431825.1 uncultured Trinickia sp. | reverse complement strand
GTTGCAAGGTGGCCTGCGCCGTACCGAATGTCTTTTGTGCGGCGGCGAGCGTCTCGCGCGCCTGCGGCGCGAGCTGCGTATCGAGTTGCTTGAACAGACTGTCGGCGTTTTTGAGCGTGCCGTTCAAGTTCTTGCTGATGTCGGCGAACGGAATCTGGTCGAGCTTGCGTGCGATGTCGGCGACCTGCACCTGCAACTCGTCGAGCGTGTTCGGCACGGTCGGCAGTTCGAGCGGCGTGCGGCTCGCGTCGATTTGCACGGGCGCGGCTTTCGGGAACATGTCGAGCGCCACGTAGAGCTGGTTCGTGAGCAGGTTGCCCGTGCGAAGCTGGCCGCGCAGGCCGTTCGAGACCAGTTTGCGCAGCAGCTCCATCCTGGCGGCCTCGCTGGCGATTTCCATCGACGCGCGGAACCGCGAGCCGAGCCGGTCGGGGTACAGGTTCATCGTCACGGGCATCGTGAAGTTGCGTGCTTTCGGGTCGTATTCGACGCCGATTGCGGTCACCTCGCCGAGTTCGATGCCGCGGAAGTCGACGGAGGCGCCGACGGAGAGGCCCCGCAGCGACTGATTGAACCTCATGACGACGGTGAGCGGCGGACCGTCGGGTTCCCGCATCGCCTCGGCTTCGTCGCGCGCGAGGTAGAACGTGCTGCCGTCAGGCGCTTCCGGGCCGATGGCCTCGTTCGGCGGCGACTGGAATGCGAGCCCGCCGACCACCACGGTCGCGAGCGATTGCGTGTTCAGCTTCAGACCGCTCGAATCGAGCCGCAGGTCGACACCGCTCGCATGCCACCAGCGCGCGTTCTCGCCGACGTACTGGTCATAGGGCGCATCGACGAAAACGTTGATCGTGACGCCTTTGCCGTCCTTGTCGAGCGCAAAGCCGACCACATGGCCGACTTCGACACGCCGATAGTAGACAGGCGAGCCGATATCGAGCGAGCCGAGCGAGCCGCCGTGCAGCGTGAAGCGGTGCCCCTTTTCGTCGCCGGTCACGGCCGGCGGCGTTTCGAGGCCGACGAACTCGGTGCGCGACTCTTTCGAGCGGCCTGCGTCGACGCCGATGTAGGCACCGGAGAGCAATGTGTTCAGGCCCGAGACCCCGCTCGTGCCGATGCGCGGCCGCACGACCCAGAAACGCGTGTCGGTGACGGCGAAATCCTCGGCCTGCTTCGAGAGCTGCACCTCGACGACGACGCGTGCGTGATCTTTCGAAAGCCGGATCGTCTTGACGGAGCCGATGTCGACGTCCTTGTACTTGACGTTGGTTTTTCCGGGCTCGAGGCCCTCGGCGGTCGTAAAGCTGATCGTAATCGTCGGGCCGCGCCCGGCGATCGACTTGACGACGAGCCCGATGCCGATCAGCGCGGCCACGAGCGGAATCAGCCAGACGAGCGAGGGCAGCCAGCGGCTGCGCGGCGCGGTGATGGCCTCGGGGATGTCCGGCGGCAGGCTCCCGTTGTTGTGCGAATCGTCGTTCGGATTCGGGGGCTGTCCTTGCTGGCTAGTCATGATGAAGTCCTGAATCGTTCTGGCGAGTCGTCGGAGGGCGCATCGTCGATGGCATCCCAGATGAGCCGCGGATCGAATTCGAGCGCGGCCAGCATCGTTAGCACGACCACGGCCGCGAACGCCAGCGCGCCCCAGCCGGCCGTGATGACGGCGAGCGATTTGAAGCGCACGAGCGCGACTGTGAGCGTGATCACGAATACGTCGAGCATCGACCACCTGCCGATCCGCTCGACGATCCGATAAAGCGTTGTGCGCTCGAGCGGCCGCCACTGCGAGCGCGTTTGCGCGGTGAAGGCGAGCAGCGCGAGCACGGTCAGCTTCATCATGGGCACGAGAATGCTCGCCACGAAGACGATGACGGCGAGCGGCCAGTCGCCCGAGGTCCAGAAGTAGACGACGCCGCTCATGATCGTGTCGTCTTCGTTGCCGAGCAGCGAGCGCGTATGCAGGATGGGTAGCAGGTTCGCGGGAATGTAAAGCAGCGCCGCGGCGATGAGCAGCGCCCACGTGCGCGAAATGCTGCCCGGGTAGCGCGAGTGCAGCGTGGCACCGCAGCGCGAGCAGCATTGGCGTACCGGAGCCGTGCTCGCCTGTGCCGACGCGGCAAGGCGATCGACCTGTCCGCATGCGTGGCAGGCGACGAGTCCGGCCTGTGCAGCACTGCGATAGCGCATCAGTGCCGGACTCCGGTGCGAACAGCGGGCCCGCCGGTCTGGCCGTCAGGCGCGTGGCGACGCCCGCGTATCGTATCGGCGACATCCCACAACGTACGCGGATCGAACAGCACGACAACGGCGAGCATCAGCGTCAATGCGCCGAAAGCAAACAGGGCGGCCTCGGGGATGACGTGCGCGAGGCTCGTCATTTTGACGATCGTGACGAGGATGCCGAGCATCAGCACTTCGATCATGCCCCATGGGCGCACGAACTGAATCGCGCGCAGCACGAGATGGAAGCCCGGCGGCACGACGCCGGCGCGGATCGGCATCAACACATACAGTAATGCGACGAGTTCGACGAGCGGGAAGAGGATCGTCGAACAGAAGACGGCCACGGCCACGAGTTCCATCTGTTCGTTCCAGAGGGCCGTCAGGGCGCCGATCAGCGTCGTTTGCGAGGTGACGCCGTTCATGTCGAGCTCGACAATCGGGAATGCCTGGGCAATCAAAAACGTTATTAACGCAGCGAGCGTCAGTGCGCTGATCCGTTCGAGATGCATCGTGCCCGACCGATGGAGCAGGGCGCCGCAACGCGGACACCGTGCGCTGACCTTGGCCGAAAGGCGCGGTTTGCGCAACAGTGTGTCGCATTCATGGCAGGCAATCAGGTCGGTTCGGTCCATAGGGGAAAGGCGTCGACTCGGTGGTTGGACTGCAAAGCGGCCACGGACGCCGCCGTGGCGATATGCGCCGAACCCGCGCCAATCTTACCAAAACGGGGGTATTGCTTGGTTCTGCCCGGGCGTGCCGTGCGCGGTCGGCGTCCCGGTTTGCGGGAAAACGCCGGGCAGCACGGCTGCGGGTGCCGGCACCGCGGGCGGCCGTTTTGCGGTTTGACGAGGGACACATGAATTTTTCGCTTGGAGTAGCATGGCGGCCGTACGGTTGGCGAGCCGATGCGGCGGAGCAAGTACGTGGCCCGGCCCTCGTCTTCGCCGACGCATCCCCTTGGTTTTTCTGATTTCTTTATGTCGACGGCACATCAATCCTTGTTCGCCAACACGCGCGAGCGCTACAGCACGACGGCGATCGCGTTGCATTGGACGATTGCGGCGCTCATCGTTTGCGGTTTTTCGCTCGGCTGGGTCATGACCAGCATCCATGGCTTCACGCCCGCGAAGCTGCGCTATTTCTCGTGGCACAAGTGGATCGGCGTGACCGTGTTCGCGTTGGCCGCACTGCGGATCCTCTGGCGTGCCACGCATGCGGCGCCTGCGCTGCCCGCGGGCATGGCCATGTGGCAGCGCGCCGCGGCGCATGCCGTGCATCTGCTGCTGTACGCGCTGATGATCGCGATCCCGGTCCCGGGCTCCCTCTACAGTTCGGCCGCGAACGTACCGGTCGTCTATCTCGGCCTGATTCCGCTGCCGCGCATCATTGCGCCCGATCCGACGCTGAAGGCGGTGTTCAAGACCGCGCACGTGCTGCTGAACTACGGTTTGGCGGCGCTCGTCGCGGCACACGTGCTCGCGGCGATCAAGCACCAGTGGATCGACCGCGACGGTCTGCTGGCCCGCATGCTTCCCTTTTTGAAGTGACGCTTTTTTGTCGAGGACACCCAACGAAATGAAAGCCTTGTTCTACCGTTACATGATGGCCGCGTTCGCGGCGGCCGCGCTGGCTGCCTCCGGGGCGGCGCAGGCACAGGTCGATGCGGCGAAGAGTACGATCACGGCCGTCTCCAAACAGATGAACGTGCCCGTCGAAGGCAAGTTCAAGAAGTTCACGGCGCAGGTGAACTATGACCCGGCGAAGCCGGCGGCAGGCAGTGCGAAGTTTGCGGTCGACGTGGGCAGCTATGACCTCGGCGACGAAAGCTACAACGACCAGGTGCGCGGCAAGGAATGGTTCGATGCGAAAACGTTCCCGCAGGCCACGTTCGTGTCGAGCGCGATTGCACCGGCTGCCGGCGGCAAGCCCAACGTCATCAAGGTGACGGGCACGTTGACGATCAAGGGCAAGTCGCAGCAGGTCGTGGTGCCGGTGACCGTCACGCAGCAGGGCGCCCTGCAGACGTTCGACGGCGAGGTGCCGATCCGGCGCCTGCAGTTCGATATCGGAACCGGTGAATGGAAGGACACGTCGACCGTGGCTGATGAAGTCACGATCAAGTTTCATATCGTCGCGAAGAAGTCCTGAGGCACGTTGCAACTTTTAAGCGTCATTTCGGTACCCACGTTGCCGCCCACCGACTGGCGGCGGCCGTTAACAGTGATTAGGAGAATCCATTGAAGAAGAACGTCATGCTCGCAGCGGTCGCATTGGCCGCGTTTGCGTCGTCGGCCGCATTTGCTGCGGACACCTATCAACTCGATCCGAACCATACCTATCCGAGCTTCGAGGCGGATCACTTCGGCGGTCTGTCCGTGTGGCGCGGCAAGTTCACGAAGTCGAAGGGCACCGTCACGCTCGACCGCGCGGCGAAAACCGGCAGTGTCGAAGTGGACGTGGACCCGGCATCGATCGACACGGGCAACGCGAAGCTCGACGAGCACCTGAAAGGCACGGAGTTCTTCGACGTGTCGAAGTTCGGTCAGGCGGTCTACAAGGGCACGTCCGTCAAGTTCGACGGTGACAAGCCGGTGGAAGTGGACGGTCAGCTGACGCTGCACGGCGTCACGAAGCCGCTCACGCTGAAGATCGATTCGTTCAAGTGCATGCCGCACCCGATGCTCAAGCGCGAAGTGTGCGGCGTTGAAGCGAGCGGCGAGTTCAACCGCGCCGACTTCGGGCTGGCCTTCGGTCAGCAGTATGGCTTCAACATGGAAACGAAGCTCGAGATCCAAGCCGAAGGGATCAAGCAGTAACGGCTTTGCCTTGCGCGCACAGGCGTTGCGCGCACGCGTGTTGCGCACGGCGCATGCGCACCGATCCGCTTCGCGGCCCCGCGGCCCGAAGCGGATTTTTTTTGTGGGGAGCCCGGGCTGTCGCCTCGTAGGGTCGTGTGCGAAATCACAAGCTGTCCTACGGGTTCGCGGGGCCCGCCGGCGATGCGGCGCGGCGCGCGGGCCGCCGCCGTTGCGTCCTTCATGCGTGCGGTCCATACTTGCGCGGACCTGTCCGGTTCGTTGCGCGCGCATCGAACCGGTGCAACCTGGAGGCCGGCGCGCAAACCGTTTCGCATTGGAGGGCAGACTCGCATGAGCAACACGCTGAGCGCAGCATCGGCACACAAGCAAGGCGGCGTCTGGCGCACCGTGGTCGCTACGTCGATCGGCAATGCGCTCGAATGGTTCGATCTCGTCGTGTATGGTTTTTTTGCCGTCATCATCGCCAAGCTGTTCTTCCCCACTGGCAACGATACGGTCTCGCTGTTGCTCACACTCGGTACGTTCGGGGTGTCGTTCTTCATGCGCCCGCTCGGTGCCATCGTCATCGGCGCCTATGCGGACCGGGCGGGTCGCAAGGCCGCGCTGACGCTCTCGATCCTGCTCATGATGATCGGCACGGCGGTGATCGCGATCCTGCCGACTTACGCCTCGATCGGTCTCGCCGCGCCCATCGCGCTCGTGGCGGCGCGGCTCTTGCAGGGCTTTTCGGCCGGCGGCGAGTTCGGCAGCGCGACGGCGTTCCTCGCCGAACACGAACCTTCCCGGCGCGGCTTCTTTGCAAGCTGGCAGGTCGCCAGCCAGGGACTCACCACCGTGCTGGCGGCCGTATTCGGCGCCGTGCTCACGAGTACGCTCTCGGCGCAGCAGATGGCCGACTGGGGCTGGCGGGTACCCTTCGTCTTCGGCCTGCTGATCGGACCGATCGCCTACTACATCCGATCGAACATCGACGAGACGCCTGAATTTCTCGCCGCCGAAACCACACGCACGCCGCTTGCCGACACGTTCGCGTCGAACAAGGCCCGGCTGGCCATCGCAGTTGGTATCGTCGTGCTCGGGACGGTGTCCACCTATCTCGTGCTGTTCATGCCCACCTACGGCATCAAGGCACTCGGTCTTCCTCCGTCGCTGTCGTTCGCCGCGATCGTGCTGACCGGCGCGATTCAGATGATCGGCGCGCCAGTCGTGGGCCATTGGTCCGATCGCATCGGGTGCACCGGAATCATGCGGGTGGCGGCGCTCGTCATGCTTGCCGTGGCGTATCCGGCCTTCGCGTGGCTCGTCGCTTATCCGGGTGCCGTTACGCTGATTGGCGTGCAGATCGTGATCGGTCTTTTGATGACGAGCTACTTCGCCGCGCTGCCGGGGCTGCTTTCGGAGATCTTTCCTGTCGCCACGCGCACGACGGGGATGTCGCTCGCCTATAACGTCGCGGTGACGATCTTCGGCGGCTTTGCGCCGTTCATCATCGCGTGGCTCATTCGCGTCACCGGCGCGAAGACCGCGCCGAGCTTCTACTTGATGTTCGCGGCGCTGATCAGCTTCGCGGCGTTGGCAGCGGCCCGGCGTCTTCTGGGTTCTCGCTAGGGCGCGGGAACGTCAGGACCACGCAAAACCCTGCGTCGTCGAAGGCGAAGGCGAGCTGCCCGCCGTGAGCGCGCATGACTTCGTGCACGATCGCGAGGCCGAGGCCCGATCCGGGGCGCTGGCTGTCCAGCGTAACGAACGGCTCCAGCACGGCCTGCCAGTTGGCGGGCGCGATGCCCGGGCCGTTATCGGTGATCGTCAACGTGACGGCCTGCGCCGTTGCGCGCAGCGCGACATCGATTGCATCGGCATTGCCGTGGGTCAGCGCGTTGTGAAGCACGTTCGATATCGCCTCGCGCAGGCTGACCGGGTCGCCCTCGATCTCGACCATTGCCGGTTCGGTCGAGAACGTCACGCTGACGTCTTTCTCGCCGGCGAGCGGAATCGCGCGGCCCAGCGTTTCGCGCGCGAGTGCGGCCAGCTCGACGCGCTGCAACGCCAGTGCTTCCGAGCGATGCATGACCATCGCATGATTGAGCAGTTGCCCCGCCAGACGGCCGACATCGGCGCATGACGCCCGGAGCGCGGCGAGGCGCCTTGCGCGCGCGGCCTCGTCGGGTTCTGCGCTCAGCAATTCGATTTGTGCATCGAGGCTCGCGAGCGGTGTGCGGATCTGATGGGCGGCGTCGGCAATGAACCGCTGCATCATCGTGATGCGCTTGGCGAGCCGCTCCATCAGCAGATTGATCGCGCCGATCACCGCCGCCATTTCGCTCGGCGTGTCGACGTGAAGCGGCTTGAGTTCGGACGGATCGCGCGCAGCGATCGATTGCTCGATTGCCGTTAACGGACGCAGGCCGCGCTTGATCGCGAAGCCGCTCGCGGCGATTGCGAGCACGCTCAGCACGGCGATCAACAGCGTGACCTTCAGCGTCATGGCGCCTGCTAGCTGCTCGCGCGCGTGCGTGGTCTGGGCGACGGTCACGAGCGCCCAACCGGGCACGGCCGCATCGGGCATTTGCCGCGCGATGGTCGCGATGCGCACGCGCTGCCCCTCGTAGGTACCGTATTCGAATATGACGCCTTGGCGGGCTGCCTCGATGCGAGCGTTCGGCCGCAAGTCGCGGTAGCCGGCCACGGTCACCCCGCGCGTATCGAGCACGCGGTAATACACAGGGTCGTAGTCGGACATCGTCACGAACGCGCCGAGCGGCGGGTTCAGCGCGAGCACGCCGCCTTGCACGTAGAGATTTTCGGCGACCTGAACGACGGCGCCGGCGAGCAGGCGGTCGTAGGCTTCCTGCGCTGCAACGCCCGCGTAATGACGTGCGATCAGCACGAGCAGGCAGGCGCCCGGTACGACGACGAGCGTCATGAAGAGCAGCGTGCGGCCGAAGAGTGTGCGGCCGAAACGAGTGAGGAGTTCGAAGCGATCAGACAGTCGCAATTTGATAGCCGATGCCGCGTGCCGTGCGGATTTCCACGTCGCTGCCTTGCAGTTTCTTGCGCAGGCGCGTGACGTATTGTTCGACGGCATTCAGGCTCGGTTCCTGGTCGAAGTTGAACAGCTGATTGAGCAGCTCGTCTTTCGAGAAGACCCGCTGGGGGCGGCTCGCCAGGATCTCCAGGAGTGCGAACTCCTTGCGTGAGAGCGCGAGCGGTTGGCTGTTCAGTTCGACGAGCCGGTTGGTGCGGTCGATGGTGAGTTGTCCGACGCGCAAAACGTCGGAGGCATGTCCGCTCTTGCGCCGCAGCAGCGCCTGCACGCGGGCTTCGAGTTCGCGGTAATCGAAGGGTTTGACGAGGTAGTCGTCGGCACCGAAGCCAAGGCCGCTCACGCGGTCGTCGATGGTGGAGCGGGCGCTGAGCATCAGCACGGGCGTTGTGCCGCCTCGTCGGCGCAGCTCACGCAAGACGGCGAAGCCGTCCATCGAGGGCAGCATGACGTCGAGAATCAGGAGGTCGTACTGCTCGACGGCGAGCAGGGCATCGGCGCGCGCACCGTCGGTCTCGAGGTCGACGGCGTGCCCGAGCCGCGTCAGACGCTGACGGATCGCGGCGCCGATATCGACGCCGTCTTCGACTACCAGGATGCGCACGCTTTCGCCTCGTCGGTCTTGCGGGTTTGCCGGGCGCTGCCCGCCCGGGTTGCTGAGTCTCAGCACGATAAGCCGCGTGGAAAGGCATGGTCAAGTGCGGCGCCGGGGACTATCGGTAAAACCTTTCTTGTTCGACTATTTGATGCGCACATTTTTCTAGCGTTCGGGTATCGGTCCGATTGTTTCGCTGATATCGCTTTCGCGGGTTTGATCGATTAGAATTCGCGCCCTGTAAGTCAAGCCGCCGATGCGAGTCTCTCGGCAGGCGGTAGATAGATATGCATATCGGAGGGCGCGGATAGCTTTAGCGGCCCCTTTTATTATCAAAGAACGAAGAACAAACCCCTATGGCCGACTCGGGCGTATTGCTTCCCAAA
>CBJMQH010000201.1:0-9081 GCA_966431825.1 uncultured Trinickia sp. | reverse complement strand
GACATCACCCTTTCACGGTGAGTACAGGGGTTCGAATCCCCTAGGGGACGCCAGATATCGGCGGTGCTTCGGAAAGTCGTTTCCAGAAGCGCCGCGGCCCGCCCGCCACGTCAGTGGCTTGCGAGGCAGATGAGAGCAGGATTGGAGTGGTAGTTCAGTTGGTTAGAATACCGGCCTGTCACGCCGGGGGTCGCGGGTTCGAGTCCCGTCCACTCCGCCAAACGAGAAAAGCCCGTCGATACATCGACGGGCTTTTTTTTCGTGCGTCCGCCTATGGCCCCGTCATCGGGGCAGCCGGTCAATGTGCCGCCTTCGCCGGTAGTCTGGCGCGATCTATGCGCGCCGATGCCGTGAGGGACAACCGATAGTTGCAAGTCTGGCGGTGCTGTCATACTTTGGTGGCCAATCCTGTCAATGGTATCGCGCGATGTTCGATCCGACCGATGCGCCTGCGCCGTTCCATCTTCGCGAAGCGTCGATCGACGACTTCGCGTTCGCCGAGGCGCTCACGCACGCCAATATGGGCGCTTACTACGAGCGCCACGATCTCGTCTGGCGTGCGGACTTGTTTTTCGCGAGCTGGCGCGAGTCCGAGAATTTCGTGCTCGAAGTCGACGGTGAGGCCATCGGCATCATGCGGCTGACCGAAGAGGGCGACTCTTTGCATATCCGTGACGTGCAGATCGCAGAAGGCCACCGGCAACGCGGCGGCGGCACGTTTTTGCTCTCCACGGCACATCGGTGGGCGCGCGAGCGGGGCCTGCGCGAACTGCAGTTGCGCGTGTTCATCGACAACCCGGCGGCGCGCCTCTATCTGCGGATGGGGTATCGAATGGCCGGCCCGCGACTCGCTCAGCTGGGCGCGATTCGTCACATGACGCGCCGCGTCTGACAGCCCTTCAGGCACCAAAACGCCGGACGTTGCTCGACGGCTGCGCGCTATCGGCTATTGCGCGTCGTCGAAGTCGTCGCGCGCTGTTTCCTCGTCGACGCTCTCGGTGCCGCTTGCCATGAACGCGCGAGGGCTCTTCCCGAACGCTCGTCGGAACATCGCCGAGAAGGCGCTCTGACTGCGGTAGCCGAGCTCGTGCGCGATAACCGAAAGCGGGCGTCCGCGGTGCAGCAACGGAATCGCATGTGCAAGCAGCGCCTGTTGGCGCCACTGCGAAAAGCTCATGCCGAGTTCTTGCCGAAAGAGCCGCGCGATCGTCCGCGTGCTCGCGCCGATACCTGCCGCCCAGTATTCGAGCGAGTCCGCGTTGGCGGGGTCGGCGAGCAGCGCTTCGCACAGTGCGCGCAGCCGCTTTTCGTTCGGCATCGGGACCGACAGCGGGAGCGGCTCCGAGCGCGTCAGCTCGTCGAGCGCCAGCGCGCCCAGCAACTGTTCCCGGGCGGCCGGCAAGCCGCGCATGTCGATGGCGGCAATGACTTCACGCAGTAGCGCCGAGACTTCCACGACACGGCACATATCGAGTCCGGCCGGGATCACCGACTCATCGACGTAGAGCGTCCGCAAGAACGCATGTTCGATGACGACGACTTCGTGCGGCACCTGCGGCGGCACCCAGATCGCCCTGGACGGCGGCACGATCCAGGTCGAGTCTGCGGCACCGATGCGCAGTACGCCGCGCGGCGCATAGGCCACCTGCGCCCAGCCGTGCGTGTGCCAGGCGATTCGATCGCCCGCAGGCATCGGCCTCGACCGGACGCGGATCGGGTGGTCGCGCGTGGGGGCGAATTCGGGCGGAATGTCGATCAGGCGCACGCGTGACGTGGGCGTGACGTCGGCGATTTCGGTCATGTCGTTGGTGCGGGGACGCGGTTTTTATTCGTCGATATTGTAGGGACAGGCCGCGATTCGCGTCGGTGGCCGCCCCTTCAGGTCGACGCGGCGCGCGCCTAGGTGCCGCGACCGCTCGCGATTGCGCTGGCGCCGGCCCGCCATTGTGCCGACGATTGATACATCGCAAGCGCCATCTCGTTTTAACGTGTGCATAATGCGTATCCGACGTAGCGTGTCCGCCCGGGTAAACCGGACCGGATCCGGGCGGCCGCGCGTCAAGAGAACCGACGTCGATCGGTGATGGGTGATCAACCACAACAAGGAAGAGGGCAGATGAGATACGTATTCGTGTACGGCACGCTACGGGAAGGCGAAATCAACGATATCCAGCGCGCGGCGGCGCGTCATGGGATCGTTGCGCCTAAGCGGCTGGGTGCAGCAACGGTGGCGGGGCGGCTTTACGACTTCGGGCGCTATCCGGGGCTGGTGCCCGATGCGTCGGCCACGCCCGTTCGCGGCGATGTCTATGAGATCGACGCGGCGCTGGTGCCCGTGCTCGATGAGATCGAGGAAATCTATCCGGGGGTCGACGGGTTGTTCCGCCAGGCAGAAGTTGTGGTGACGGTCGATGGGCGCACGCTGCACTGCCTCTACTATCCGGTTGGGCCCGATTCGGTGGCAGGGCGCGAGCGCATCGTAGGCGGCGACTGGATCGAACACCGCATGGCGCGCGACGCGATGCCCGTTCTGGAGTACGGCAGCTGAGCTCGCTCGGCAACTGAGCCGGGCATTTCCCCAAGCAAAAGGCGCCGCACATGCGGCGCCTTTGTCTTTGTACCGGCAGGACGCCGCGGGCGGCGGCCCACCGGGCGAAGTATCAGAGCGCTTCGTACAGCGGAAGCGTCAGAAACTCCGTGAACTGCTCCGACGTCGACATCTTTTCGAAGATCTCGGCAGCGCGGTCGTAGCTGTGCGTGTCGCCGCCCACCGTCTCCTTCACTTTGGGCAATTCGCTCGCGATCAACTCGCGCACGAGCTCGGCGGTCACCTTGCGGCCGTCGTCGAGCGTCCCCTTCGGCGAACGGATCCACTGCCAGACTTGCGAGCGCGAGATTTCCGCGGTTGCCGCGTCTTCCATCAGGTTGTGAATCGGGACACAGCCGTTTCCGTCCAGCCACGAGCCGAGGTAGTGAATACCGACGTTGATGTTGTTGCGCAGCCCCGTTTCGGTGATCGGCGCTTCCGGACGGAAATCGAGCAGATCGGTGGCCGTGACCTGAACGTCGTCGCGCTGCTTGCCGATCTGGTTCGGCTTGTCGCCGAGCACCTTCACGAACTCCGCCATCGCGATCGGCACGAGGCCCGGGTGGGCGACCCAGCCGCCGTCGTAGCCGTCGGTGGCATCGCGCTCCTTGTCGGCACGCACACCGGCCATTGCCCGTTCGTTGGCTTGCGCATCGCTCTTGATCGGAATCAGCGCACTCATGCCGCCGATCGCCGGCGCGTTGCGCTTATGGCAGGTCTTGAGCAGTTGGAGCGCATAGGCACGCATGAACGGCACCGTCATCGTGATCTTCGCGCGTTCGGCGAGGCAGAAATCCTTGTCGCTCTTGAACTTCTTGATCGCCGAGAAAATATAGTCCCAGCGGCCTGCGTTGAGCCCCGAGCTGTGCTCGCGCAGCTCGTACAGGATTTCGTCCATTTCGAACGCGGCGAGGATCGTCTCGATCAGCACCGTGGCGCGGATCGTTCCGCGCGGCAGCCCGATATGCGCCTGCGCCATCACGAAAATGTCGTTCCAGAGGCGCGCTTCGAGATGGCTTTCCATCTTCGGCAGATAGAAGTAGGGGCCCGAGCCGCGTGCCACCAATTCGTGTGCGTTATGGAACAGGTAGAGGGCAAAGTCGAAGATGCCGCCCGACACGCGCACGCCGTCCACGGTGACGTGCTTTTCGTCGAGATGCCAGCCGCGCGGCCGGACGATCAGCGTCGCGATCTTCTCGCCGAGCCGATAGGTCTTGCCGTTCTGTTCGAGCGAAATCGTCCGGCGCACCGCATCCTTCAGATTCAGGTGGCCCGTGATCTGGTTATGCCAGTTGGGCGTGTTCGAATCCTCGAAGTCGGTCATGTACGAATCCGCGCCCGAGTTCAGCGCGTTGATGATCATCTTCCGATCGACGGGCCCCGTGATTTCCACGCGACGGCATTCGAGGTCTTTCGGCAGCGGTGCGATCTTCCAGTCGCCTTCGCGCACGGCACGCGTCTCTTCGAGAAAATCGGGGCGCTCGCCGGCGTCCAGGCGGTGCACGCGTTCGGCGCGCGCGTTCAGCAGCGCTCGCCTGCGCGACTCGAACGCGCGGTGCAGTTTCGCCACGAGCTCGAGAGCCGGCTCCGTCAGAATCGTTTCGAAGCCCGGCTCGATTGCGCCGGTGATTTGCATGCCTTGCGGCAGCGACAACGTGTTCGCCATGGGGATTCTCCTTGGTCGGTCAGATGGCAATAATGCAACGCTCTTTATACGGCTCGCGCTTGGCTTGGGCGGCCGCTCGCACGGGGCTGTCGTGCGAGCGTGCCGGTCAGCGGGCGGCGGCCCTGGCTCATGCGTGCCCTTTCAAAAACGTCACGAGTTCGGCCATGCCGTTGCCCGTGCCGTGCGGTTCCACGTCGAGCGCTTCCAGTGGCGCGCCCAGTCGGTTGATCCAGAACGTCGTGTAGCCGAACCAGGTGGCCCCCGCGACGTCCCAGCCGTTCGATGAGACGAATACGATGTCGCGCGCGGTGGCGCCGAAGGCTTCTGTACCGAGCGCATAGGCCGCTGGTGCCGGCTTGTAGGCGCGCACCGCGTCGACCGAGAGCACCTGATCGAAATGCGTCGCGATCTGCGCGCTCTTGACGGCGATGTCGAGCATCTGCGGATTGCCGTTCGACAGAATGCCGAGCCCGATCGTGCCCGCGGCACTCCCGCGACCGAGCAGGCGCAACGCCTGCAGGGCCGGTGCAACGTCGGGGTACGCCGACAGACACGCGTATTCGTCCATCAGCCTTTTTTCGCCTGCGCCGTCGAGCGCCAGATCGAGTCGGCGGGCCGCATAGCGCAGCGCGTCGAGCGTGATCTGCCAAAACGGCTTGTAGCGCCCGCCCGACGGATCGGCGAGCGTGCGCAGTTGCGAATATTCGATTTGCTTCAGTCGCCACAGTTGCGAAAGCGCTTCGCCCCGCCCGGGAAACAGCTGCTCGGCCGCCGCGACGACCGAGTGGACGTCGAACAACGTGCCGTAGGCATCGAACAGCACGGCTTTCGGAAAACGTGTCGCGTGTGTCGTCATCGTGCGCTCGCTGTGGATAGGGCGTCGTCAGCCATTTTATTCGTGATGATGTTTGATAAAAAAGTCACCGATCGTCACTTGATCCATGACTTTTCGATACATAATCGAGCGGCCATCCTTTCTTCGAGCCACCGGCTCCTGCTTCGCCATGTCCCGTCTCAAGCAGATCGAAACGTTCGTCTCCGTTGCCGCCAAAGGCAGTCTCACGGCCGCGGCGCAAGCGGAAGGCGTCGCGCCGGCGGTGATCGGCCGGCGTCTCGACGCGCTCGAGGAACGGCTCGGCGTCAAATTGCTCGTGCGAACGACGCGCAAGCTCACGCTGACGTTCGAGGGCTCCGCGTTCCTCGAAGACTGTCAGCGGATCGTGCACGACCTGCAGAACGCGGAGGCCAGCGTGTCGGCGGGAGGCGTCAAGGCGAGCGGCCATTTGCGCGTCTCGGCGCCGGCCGGCTTCGGTCGCAAGCACGTCGCGCCGCTCGTCCCCGATTTTGCGGCGGCTCACCCCGACGTATCGGTCACGCTCGATTTGTCCGATCGTATGGTCGATCTCGTCAACGAGGGCTTCGACTGCGCCGTGCGGCTCGGCGAGCTGCCCGATTCGTCGCTCGTATCGCTGCGGCTTGGCGAGAACCGGCGCGTCTGCGTGGCGGCGCCGGCCTACCTCGCGCGCGAAGGCACGCCAACGACGCTCGCAGCGCTCGCCCGTCACCACTGTCTGGCGCTTGCAGCGAACGCCAACCAGCAGCGGGGCTGGACTTTTCAGGAGGACGGCCGCGTCGTCTCGATCAGAGTGTCGGGGCCGATGGAGTGCTCGGACGGCGCCGTGTTGCGAGAGTGGTGTCTCGCCGGGCACGGGCTTGCTTGGCGCTCGTGGTGGGAAGTGGGCGCCGATATCGCGGCAGGTCGCCTCGTGACGGTGCTCGACGAATTTGCCGCTCCGCCGATCGGTATTCATGCGGTCTTCCCGCAGCGTCGCCACCTGCCGTTGCGCGTGCGTCTGTTCCTCGATTTCCTGAAGCATACGTATGAGCGTCCCGACTACTGGCAATAGTGGCAGGCGGGTTTCCGATATGCGGATAGACCCGCAACGGGACCTAAGCGTTGCCCAACGCCGCACTACAATCGACCTGAAGGCCGTTGTACGCACGGCCGTTCGCGGCCGGCGAGCGCGGCGCAAAGCAGCGGTCCGACTGCTCGACGAAGGGGAGCGCCATGTTCAAGCACATCCTGGTCCCGACCGACGGTTCCGACCTTTCACAAAAGGCTATCGACGGTGCGATCGATCTGGCCCAGGCGGTGGGGGCGCGCATCACGGCGTACGCCTGCCTGCCGCAGTACCCGTATACGTCGTTTGCTGAGGTCGTCGTCGAGCCGCCGGTCGATTTCCAGCAGCGCAGCGAACGCGAGGCGCGCGAGCACCTGCGCGACGTCGAGGATGCGGCGAGGCGCGCGGGGGTGCTGTGCGCGAGCCGGACGAGCGTCCATCCTTCACCGTACCTCGGGATCATCGAGGCGGCCGAGCAGGGCGGCTGCGACGTGATCTTCATGGCGTCGCACGGCCGTCGCGGGCTCGGGAGTCTGCTGATCGGCAGCGAGACGCAGCGCGTCCTCACGCATACGAAAATCCCTGTGATCGTCTATCGTTGAAAGGAACGGAATAGGGGGCGCCGTCCGCTGAAGTACGGGTGCAGTCAGGCAAGCAAGCCGAAGCTAAAAAAGGGGCGCGCCTCTCGGCCAAGAGGCGTGCCGCAAGCGCTCCGCGAGACGCGCGCTTTCGCGCGTGTGTCGCGGGCCCTGGTCTCACTTCGCGCTATCGACCTTGCGCCCCGCCGGCCGTGACGACCGCGCGGGGCAGCGGCGCTCGTTACGCCACCTTCTTGCTGTCGAAGAACTGTTCGTCCTCGGTGGAGCCGTGCAGTGCCGTAGTCGATGCTTCGCGCTCGACCGTCTGCGTCACGGCGTCGAAATAGCCCGTGCCGACTTCGCGCTGGTGCTTGACGGCCGTGAAACCCTTTTCGGCCGCCGCGAACTCGGCCTGCTGCATTTCGACGAACGCGCTCATCTGCGTGCGGGCATAACCGTGCGCAAGATTGAACATCGAGTAGTTGAGCGCATGGAAGCCGGCGAGCGTGATGAACTGGAACTTGTAGCCCATCGCACCGAGTTCCTTCTGGAATTTCGCGATCGTCGCGTCGTCGAGATTCTTCTTCCAGTTGAACGAGGGCGAGCAGTTGTACGAGAGCAGCTTGCCGGGGAACTGCTTGTGAATCGCCTCGGCAAACTTCTTCGCATATTCGAGATCGGGCTTGCCGGTTTCGCACCAGATCATGTCGGCGTACGGCGCATAGGCGAGCCCGCGCGAGATCGCCTGCTCGAGGCCCGGCTTCGTCCGGAAGAAGCCTTCGACGGTCCGCTCGCCGGTGAGGAACGGGCGGTCGTTCTCGTCGATGTCGGACGTGACGAGGTCCGCTGCTTCGGCGTCGGTCCGTGCGATGAGCACGGTCGGCACGCCGCAGACGTCAGCGGCGAGGCGCGCGGCCGTTAGCTTGCCGATGTTCTCGCGCGTGGGCACGAGTACCTTGCCGCCCATGTGTCCGCACTTCTTCACGGAAGCCAGTTGGTCTTCGAAGTGCACGCCCGCGGCGCCGGCTTCGATCATGGCTTTCATCAGTTCGAACGCGTTGAGCACGCCGCCGAAGCCGGCTTCGGCATCGGCCACGATCGGCGCGAAGAAGTCGACGTAGCCTTCATCGCCGGGGTTCTTGCCTTCCGACCATTGGATCTGGTCCGCGCGCGTAAGCGTGTTGTTGATCCGCTTCACGACGAGCGGCACGGAGTTGGCCGGGTACAGCGATTGGTCCGGATACATCTCGCCCGCCACGTTGGCATCGCCCGCCACTTGCCAGCCCGACAGGTAGATCGCCTTCAGGCCGGCTTTCACTTGCTGCATCGCCTGGTTGCCGGTCAGCGCGCCGAGCGCATTGACGAACGGCTCGCTGTTCACGGCGTTCCACAGCTTCTCGGCACCGACGCGCGCGATCGTATGCTCGGGTTGCAGCGATCCGCGCAGACGCACGACGTCTTGCGCGGCATAGCTCCGCTTGATCCCCTTCCAGCGCGGATCCGTTTCCCATTGTTGTTGCAGTTGCTGTGCTTGCTGCTGACGTGACATGGTGAGCTCCTGGTTGCCTTACCTTATAGAGAGAAAGCGATTTCGCGGTCGTGCTGTTGTCGCGAAGTCTTATATAAGAGTCTAGGCAAAACGTCGGCTCAGAAATAGGCGGTGCAGAACGTTTTTCAGATATAAAAAATCGTTTATAATCAATGTATTATAGTGAGTATTTCGCAATAAGAAACGAGATTTTCTATCTTGCAACGGCCTCGGTTGTGCCACGCAGCACGAATTTTTACGACGCAAAAGATTTTTCCGCATTGTGAAATATGCGGGCGGACGAAAAAAAACCGGTGCTTCAGCGCCGGTTTCATCACTGCTATGCCGTGAGGCGGTGAGCCTGAGACCCACTCTGCTCGGGCAATACGCTGTGGTGCTTAGTCACCGCGACGTGCAGTGCCGCGGCCTGCGTCGCGACGACCGCCGCGTGCGCCGTAGCCCTCGCGCGAGCCATAGCCGCCTTCGCGGCCGCCTGCGCCTGCGCCGGCCGGACGACCGCTCCAGCCGCCGCTGCGGCCTTCGCTGTTACCACGGCCACCCGTGCCGCTGCCCGAACCGAAGCGTCGGCCACCGCCGCCGTTGCCGGGGCGGCCGCGGCCACCGCCGAAACCGCCGCGGTTGTTCGAAGGCGGCGCCTTGCGCGGCTCGAAGCCAACGACGATGTTCACCGGCAGCGTCGTGCGCACGAAGCGCTCGATGCGGCGCAGTGCGCCTTGTTCGGCGTGATTGACGAGGCTCACGGCGATACCCGAGCGGCCCGCGCGGCCCGTACGGCCGATACGGTGCACGTAGTCTTCGGC
>CBJMQH010000200.1:0-9134 GCA_966431825.1 uncultured Trinickia sp. | reverse complement strand
CGCTTTGCACCCGCGAGCGGATCGGTGAGCGGGGCGCTTTCGCGCGGATAGACGCGTGCACCAGGCAAGAGGCCGGCGACTTCGGTCGTCGGCATCAGGAACAGGCGATCGCCGGCGAAGCCGACGACTTCGGCTTCGGCCATCGGCAGCGCACTGCCGGGCGGCAGCTCGATCATGCATTCCGCACCCACTGCGAGCCGCATGCCGATCGCTTCGAGCACGAGGCCGGCGGCGCGTGTCAGACGGCCGCATGCGGACAGCGGACGCGCCATCGCATTGCGCTGGCGCAAGCCATCGAGCCGGCTGCGCCATGCCAGAAGATGTTCGTTGTTGGCGAGTGCCGGGTTCGGCACGCGCGCCGCGGGCACGGGCTGCGCTGCAGCGTGTGCGGACGTGCGATGCGAGGCTTCGTCGAGTGCGGCAAGCTGCGACGCGTCTTCGTCGGCTTCGACGACGATGTCGCTGTCGCCGGCCGCGGCGAGCGCCGCGTGAGCCGCCTGAGCGCCACGCGCGGTCGCACCGGCACCGTTTTGCCCGGCCGGATCGGCAACGTACGCGAGCGTGGCCGCTTCTTCGGGACCGAACGACGCAAGCGCGAGTTCGATCTCGAGCGGCGACATGCCGCTCGCGCGCATTGCGGCGATGGTCTCTTCGTTCACCATGTACTCACCTTCCCGAGCGCCGCGGCAACGCGCTGCCAGCGCGAGCCGATCGTGGCGTCGATTTCGCCGGTTGCCGCTTGCGCGCGGCAGCCGCCGCGTTCAATCGCACTGTCGGTGCGGACATTCCAGCCGAGCGCTTCGAGCTCTTCCTTCAGGTAGGCTTCGACGACGGGCAGATCGGCCGGATTGACGATCAGTTGCGGGGCGCCCGTGAGCGGCGGCTCGGCGCCGAGCAGCTCGCGCGCGCAGGCGAGCAGCGCCGTCGGGTCGTGCGTGATGTGCTGACGCACGACTTGTTGCGCAACATCGATCGCCAACGCGACGATCGATTCGGCGAGCTCGCCTTGGATGCCGTCAAGCGCTGCTTTGAACGTATCGGCGATGCCGGCAAGGCGTGCGGCTTGCGCAAGCGCTTCCTGGCGGCCTTTTTCGTAGCCCTGTGCGTGCCCCTGCTCGAAACCTGCCTGGTAGCCGAGCGCCTGCCCCGCGACGTGACCGGAGGCGAGGCCCTGGGCATGCGCGTCGTCGCGCAGGCGCTGCAGCTCGACTTCGAGCCGGCGCTCTTCGACGGGATCGGGTGGCGGGGGCGGGTCGAACGAGGCCATTTCCCAGCGTTGGTACGCTGACATGGCCTTGTTGCCCATACGCGCAGGATTAGACATAAGCATCTTCCGCCTTGCCGCCGATCACGATCTGACCGCTCTCGGCGAGGTTGCGCACGATCTGCAGGATACGGCGCTGCTGCGTCTCGACTTCCGAGACGCGCACCGGACCGCGCGAGTCCAGGTCTTCCGCGAGCAGCTCCGCTGCGCGCTGGGACATGTTCGACAGGAACTTCTGACGCAGCGCGGGCTGCGCGCCCTTGAGCGAGATGATGAGCGCCTCGGACTCGACTTCCTTGAGCAGCAACTGGATCGCACGATCTTCGAGGTCGAGCAGGTTCTCGAACACGAACATCTGATCGACGATCTTCTGCGCGAGGTCGGCGTCGTACTGGCGAACGTTTTCGAGGATCGATTCCTCGTGGACGCTCGTCATGTAGTTCAGGATCTCGGCCGCCGTCTTGATGCCGCCCATCGGGCTGCGCTTCAGGTTGTCGCTGCCCGAGAGCAGGCCCGTCAGCACGTCGTCGAGTTCGCGCAGCGCCGCCGGCTGAATACCGTCGAGCGTCGCGATCCGCAGCAGCACGTCGTTGCGCAGCCGGTCCGTGAAGCACCCCAGAATTTCGGAGGCCTGATCGTTGTCGAGGTGCACGAGGATCGTTGCGATGATCTGCGGGTGCTCGTTCTTGATGAGCTCGGCCACGGCGGGCGAGTCCATCCACTTGAGTCCTTCGATCCCGCTCGTATCGCTGCCTTGAAGGATCCTGTCGAGCAGCACGCCGGCCTTGTCTTCGCCGAGCGCCTTCGTGAGCACGTTGCGGATGTAGTCGCCCGAGTCGAGCGACATCGCCGTGTGCTGTTCGGCATCCTTGACGAAGTCCTGAAGCACCGTTTCGACCTGCTCGCGCGTCACGTTCTGCAACGCGGCCATCGCGGCGCCGATCTTCTGCACTTCGCGCGGCGCAAGGAATTTGAATACCTCGGCTGCCTCCTCCTCACCGATCGACATCAGGAGGAGGGCACTTTTCGTTACGCCTTCAGCGCTCATCGGACACCCAGCTCTTCACAACAGTTGCTACGATCTTCGGATCCTGGCGCGCGATGGTCCGCGCGTAGTCCAGATTCCGCTCGAATTTGTGCTTCTCGTTCTCGAAGGAGAGCAGGTTCTGCTCCATATCGAGGCCGCCTTCGAGGGCCGCGCCGACCGGCGTCGCGCTCGACAGGCCATCGAGCAGCACGGGCTCGTCGGGACCGGCCAGCGGATCGGACATACCGCCTTCGCCTTCGCCCTTCTCGGCCGGCGGCGGGAAGGCGCGGCGCATTGCCGGCTTCACGAGCGCCAGGTAGAGCACGAGTGCCACGAGGCCGATACCGATCCACTTCGCCGCCTGCATCGCCAATGCGATGACATCGGGCTGGCGCCACCACGGCAGGTTCGCGAGCGGATCGACTTCGGTCGAGAACTCGCTGTTGACCACGTTCACCGAGTCGCCGCGCTTCGCGTCGTAGCCCATCGCGTCCTTCACGAGCTGCTCGACCTGAGCGCGCAGCTCCGGCGTGAGCGGCTTCATCGTGGCGTGGCCCTTCGCATCGACGACGCGCTGGTAGTTGATGACCACGGCGGCCGACAGGCGCTTGACGCCGCCCATCGATTGCTCGACGTGGGACACATGCTTGTCGAGCTCGTAGTTCGTCGTCGCGTCCTTGCGCTCGCTGATCGGCGTCGTCGTGACCGACGAGGCGGCAGCGGCGCCGCTTGCAACCGTCACCGGCGCCGAAGCGGGCTGCGGCGGCGTGTTCGACAGGGCACCCGGCACGCCCGAGGCGCCGCCTTGCGACAGCTGCGTATCCGAGCTCGTTTGCTGGCTGCGGATCGCAGCAGCCTGCGGGTTGCCGTTCGGGCCGTACGTCTCGGCCGTCTGCTCGGCCTGCGAGAAATCGATGTCCGCGCTGACCTGCGAGTGAGCGTTGCCGGCGCCGAACAGCGGCGCGAGGATCGCGTCGATGCGGCGCTGGGTGTTGTGTTCGACCTGTTGGACGTACTTGAGCTGCGATGCGTCGAGGCCGTTGCTGGACGACGGCTGCGTGAGCAGGTTGCCGTCCTGATCGACGATCGTCACGTTCTTCACGGGCAGCTGGGGCACGCTCGATGCCACCATGTGCGTGATCGCCGAGACCTGACCCTCGTCGAGCGTGCGACCCGGGTAGAGGTTCACGAGCACCGAGGCGGTCGGCTGCTCGCGTTCGCGCACGAAAACGGTCGGCTTCGGGATGGCGAGGTGCACGCGCGCCTGACGGACGACCGATACCGATTGAATCGTGCGCTCGAGTTCGCCTTCGAGGGCGCGCTGATAGTTGATCTGTTCCGCGAACTGGCTGATGCCGAACTTCTCGTTGTCCATCAGCTCCATGCCGACCGAGCCGCTCTTGGGCAGGCCTTGCGAGGCGAGCCGCAGCCGCATCTCGTTGACCTGGTCGGACGGGATCATGATCGCGCCGCCGCCTTCCGAGAACTTATAGGGAACGTTCGCCTGCTGGAGCGCGGCGATGATCTGGCCGCCGTCCTGATCTGACAGGTTGCTGTAAAGCACGCGGTAGTCGGGCGAATGCGTCCAGAGCACGAGGGCCGCTACGACCGCGATCAGCACGGCCACGGCGAAGATCAGCGGCGCGCGCGGGTTGGCGCGCATTTGCGACAGCGAGCCGAGTCGCTGCGCGAACCCGCCGAGCTCGGGCGTGCCTGCGCCGGCGCCTGCCGCGCCTTGCAGCGTGGCAACGCCCGGTTGGGCACCCGCGAGTCCCATACGGGCGTCGGGGTTGATCAAGGAATTGGCCTGCGAATCCATGCGTCGGGTTTCTCCGGGATGCGGGGGTGTCCGGGTGTTGCCGGGTGTTACCGGGGGGTGCCTTTAGGGCTGGCAAGGCCGGGACACTTTCACGATGGGGATTATCCGGGCCGAGGGGCAAGGCCATCAGTCGAATAGAGGCGGGTTTTCCCCCTAGTTTCACCGGTTTGCCGATGGGCACGCTGCTATGCTCTTTTCCGTGGTCGACTGGGCTCGCCGCGCGCTTCTTCGCGTGCGGCCGCCGGGTCGGTTCGGGGGCGCCCCGCCCCCTGTTTCAGCGTTTTCAAGCCTTACCAAAGGGAGAGACTATGACTGTGCCAGTCAACCCGCTCGGTTCTGCATTGCAGCAAATCCGCTCGATGGCGGCCGAGGCGGCCGGCAATGCCAATGCCGCGGCGGCGGGCGAACAGGCGGGGTCCGCGACGGCGGGCAGCTTCGCCACGGCCCTCAAGAGCTCGATCGACAAGATCAGCTCGGATCAGCAAAAGGCGATCGGCGAATCCCAGGCGTTCGAACTCGGTTCGCCGAATGTGTCCCTGAACGACGTGATGGTCGATATGCAGAAGGCGAATATCGGCTTCCAGTTCGGTCTCCAGGTGCGCAACAAGCTCGTTTCCGCCTATAACGAGATCATGCAGATGTCGGTGTGAGCGCGGCCGGATCGGAAGAAATTCGGGTCGTCATCGAAGTGATCGTACGACACGCTAAAGCTTTGATTTCTTAATCCGATAACCGCCTTATAAGCGCCGTGCAAAGCGTGCGGTGCGACCGGCCGCAGGCAAGCCGGGAATCGCAACCAACATACCGACCAACAAGGAGAAGCGCCGATGTTTTCCCAAGGACACGCTGGAGCGAGTGCTTACGCACGCGTCGGCGTCGAGACAGGGGTGATGGGCGCAAATCCGCATCGTCTGATCCTGATGCTGTACCAGGGCGCCCGCAAGGCGGTTGCCCAGGCACGGATGCATTTGCAGCAAGGCAACATTGGCCCGCGCGGCGAGGCCATCAGCAAAGCGATAGGGATCATCACCAGCGGTTTGCAGGCATCCCTGAACAAGGAGGTCGGCGGAGAGATCGCCGAGCGGCTCGACGGGCTCTACAGCTATATGACGCGCCGCCTTCTTCAGGCGAACCTCGAACAGAGCGAGGAGAAGCTGATCGAAGTGGATCGGCTGCTGGCGACGCTCGAAGAGGCATGGGTGGCAATCGGTGCAGAAGTCGCGAAGATGGCTGGCCAAGGAGCGACGGAAGCGCAACGATGAATTCGAAAGCAGACTATTTCGCGCGTTATGAAGCGATTGCCGCGATTTCGGCCCGCATGCTCGCTGCCGCGCGAAAAGCGCTGTGGAACGAGTTGATCGAGCTGCAGGACGAGTACCGGCGGCTTGTCGAGACGCTGAAGGACGTCGATGCCAGCGTTTCGCTCGACGAGGGCGAACGGCTGCGCAAGTACGATCTGATCCGCCAGATTCTGGCTGACGACGCGGCGATTCGCGATCTGGCGAACCCGAGCATCGCGCGGCTTTCGATGCTGTTCACGGGGCGTCGGCCTGCGCATCTGCTCAAGGAACTCTATGGCGCGTCGTAACGCGGTATAAGCGTTTGCGCACGCGCGCACGGTCTGCTCGGCGGACGGGGGCGCGCACGGTGGTCCACCCCAAAACGAACGGCGGCTGATTCGGAACTCCCGCCCTTAATGCCTTGAAACGGGAGGCCGCATGGCCGGAATCGACACCGGTATGGCCGGCCTGCTGACGAGCCGGATCGACACGCTGATCGACAGCGTCGGGGCAGGTTCGCGCACGGCGGCGGCACAGACCGGCACCTCGGCCCTCACCGTCGATACGCCGTCGAGCACCCCCGTACCGGCGGCGCTCGCCGACGCACTGCCGCCCGCCTCCGCCCAAACCCAACTCTCGGAAGTCGCGCTGACGCTTGACGCAATTTCGCGTTTCGGCGGCGAGGCTACGCCTGTCGTCGTCGGCGAACTGCCCATCTGGCCGTCTCCGCCCGCCATCGATACAGCGGCTTCGAGCGGGGCTGCGTCGATCGCCGGTCCCGCCAATTCGGCGGCCAACCCGGCTGCGAGCGCCCCCGCCAACGGCACGCTGTTTGCGGGCGGCGCGTCGGCCGAAGGTGCGGCTGCCGCGGCAGGCACCGGTGAAATCACGAGTGCGGCGATGTTGCCCGTCGCGGCGCTCGCCGCGGCGCTGGAACAGACGGTGAGCGGCAGCGGGCTCTTCTACGAATCGCATCTCGGCGAGTGGCTGAGCGGCGCCTATCCGGCCGAAGCGCTGGCCGAGGAACCCCAGACCAAGCTCGCGGCGCAAGCGGCCCAGTTGCCGCTCGACTGGGAGGAACCCGGCGCGGCGCCTGGTGCCGGCGGTACGTGGACACCGGCCGGGCAGGCATCCTACGCCGGTGCGCCGTCCGCCCCGCATGCCGGCGACGCGCGGCTGCTCGCAACGGCGATCGTCAGTCAGCTGCGCGGCGCGGTCGGCGAATTGCATGCGAACAACAGCGAATCGGTGCGTGCATCGCTTGGCCTGCTCGATAGCGACGGGTCCGATACGCCCGACCCGGCGCGGGCGAATGCAGCCAATGCGGCGGCGACGGGGGCGGCAAGCTCGGTCGCCGCGTCGATTCACCCCGCCCCGATTCCGCTCGTACGCCCGCAGCTCGATCTGCTGGCGACCGAGCAATTCCGCTGGAGCGGCGAAGTCTGGCCGGGCACGAAGCTCGATTGGACGATCGAGCCCGAGCGCGGGCGCGGCGGCCGCCAGAACGAGGGCGACGGGGCCGAAGAGCAGACTTGGCGCACGCGCGTGACGCTGGGGTTGCCGACGCTCGGCACCGTCGACGCCGATCTCGTGCTCACGGGCACGCAGCTCGTCGTGCGGATCCAGGCGAGCCCGGGCGGCGCGGCGCGTCTTTCGTCGACCGGCGCTTCGTTCGGTCGCAGTCTGCAAGCCGCCGGCATCGAGTTGGCCGGATTGACGATTCGCGAGGTGGGCGGCGGCGCACCGCAGACAGCCGGGGCGGCACAGGCTGCGGCAAGTGCTTATGCCCGCACGGCGGCCGTCGAGATCTCCGACGCACAAGTGCGCGAGGTATCGGCCGACGCCGCTGCGCCACGCGACGCGGCCGCCGGCCATGTGGCGCCAGGCGGCGCATCGGCGGCGGTGCCGGGCGGCAACGCGAGCGGGCCCGACGCCGCGGCATCGCCGGCAGGCAAGCGCGCCGGCAAGCCGGGCAAGCAGTCGCCGTTGGACCGTTTGTTCGACGATCCTTTTGAATGGAGCGATTCATGAGCCGCACGCACCGCAAGAGCGCCGCGGCGCTTGCCTACGACGAAAAAGGTGGGGATCGTGCGCCGCGTGTCGTGGCGAAAGGCTATGGGCTCGTCGCCGACATGATCATTCAGCGCGCGCAGGAAGCGGGGCTGTACGTGCATCGGGCCCCCGAGATGGTCTCGCTGCTGATGCAGGTGGACCTCGATGCCCGCATTCCGCCCGAACTCTATCAAGCGGTCGCGGAGCTGCTTGCCTGGCTTTACCGGCTCGAAAGCGGCGTCGGCGCCGGCAACGAGGCTGCAGCCGGGCAGGCCGAAGCGGCCGCGCCTGACGCCGTACGGCCGTCTTCGCCTTATCCGCTGCTGCCGTCGGTCTAGCCCGCGACTCGCCCGCATCTTCGTATTCGTGTTGGCGTTCGCGTTCGCGTGACCGGCGAAGGCAGCGTAACCGGGGCGAACCCAGGCGCCGGCGCACGGGCACTTCTTCATGTGCCGAATTGCGCCGTCCTCTCCAGGGCGGCCTTGCCCTGAGCCACCTGCACAGCGGCGGGCAACGCCACGCCGTTCTTGACTGCCGTGATTTCGGCGAGGATCGAAATGGCGATTTCCGGCGGCGTCCTGCTGCCGATATAGAGGCCGGCGGGCCCGTGCAGACGGGCCAGCTCGGCTTCGGTCAAATCGAATTCCCTGAGCCGTTCGCGCCGTGCTGCGTTGTTGCGGCGCGACCCGAGCGCGCCGACATAGAACGCCGGCGTCTTCAGCGCTTCCATCAGTGCCAGATCGTCGAGTTTCGGGTCATGTGTGAGCGCAATCACCGCGCTGCGCGCGTCGAGCCGCAAAGCAAGCACGGCATCGTCGGGCATCGCGCGCAGCAGCTCCGTGCCGGGCACGTCCCATTCGCCGACGAACGACTCCCGCGGGTCACAGACGATCACGCGGTAGCCGAGTCCGACCGCGGCGGCTGACAGGTAGCGCGAGAGCTGCCCCGCGCCGATCACGAGCATCCGGTAGCGGGGGCCATGCACGGTTACGAGGCGCGCGCCGTCGAAGGCGAGCCCGTCTGCCGTGCCCGCGTCGGTCAGCGTGACCGCGCCCGTTGCCATATCGAGCGCGCGGGCGACGAGCCGGCCCTCGGCCAGCGCAGCGCAGAGCGGGGCGATCGCGCTTGCGGCGCCGAGCGGCTCGAGCACGAGTTCGAGGGTCCCGCCGCAAGGCAGACCGAAGCGCCGGGCTTCGGCGGCATCGACGCCGTATCGCGTCGTGCTCGGGTGCATCGGGTCGATGTCGCCACGGCGAATGCGCTCGACGAGATCGTCCTCGATGCAGCCCCCCGAGACCGAACCGACGAGGCACCCGTCTGCGCGCACGGCAAGCAGCGCGCCCGGTGGACGCGGGGCCGAGCCCCACGTGCGCACGACGGTGGCGAGCAGCACCGGGTGCCCTTGCGCGAGCCAGCGCGCGCAGGTGTTCAGGACTTCGCAGTCCACGCCTTCCATGACTTCGCGCCTTTACCGGCCGGGGCCGATTGCAGGACGGCCGCGTGCTGGACGGAAGGCTCGGGCGGCTGCGGTGCGTCGTTCGGGAGGGCCGTTTCGCTGCCTGACAAATGGGCGGCAAAGCGTTTGAAGAATTCGTCGGCGACTTTGCGCACGACGGCGCCCGCTTCGTCGACGCCGGCCAGCGCGTCGGTTCGCGCATGCGCGGTGTAGGAAAGGGTCGTGGCGGCGTCGCC
>CBJMQH010000199.1:0-9135 GCA_966431825.1 uncultured Trinickia sp. | reverse complement strand
ACCATCGACACGGCGGTGACGAAGGGCGACAGGGTGGCATCGACGAGCGGCAGCGCACCCGTCGCGATCGCCGCTACGAGCGCAATGGCGGCGCTCGCGACGAGACCGACGGCTAGCCGCCGGAGACTGGACAGCGTGTCGTCCCACAACAGGTATTCACCTGTCCGCTTGTCTTCCGTGAAGGCGACCGTCACGACGGCATCGCGCATTTGCGACACGCTGGGCAACAGCTTGTCGTCGGGGTTCAGCGCGAGGCGATGTGCCGAGCCGGCGAAGTAGACTGCGCACAGCAGCGCAAACGGCAAGATGAGCAGCATCAAACTGCCGATCCGGCTCGGGTGTCGGTTGATCAGTCGCATGGTGAGCGCCTTTTTTTAAGCCGGCTGGACCGGCGTCAGAGTTTGCCGGCAGCGGCCATTTCGGCGTACGTCGGATCGAAGCGCAGCTTGACGTTGTTCTTGTTGCCGACGATGACGTTCTTGTCGAACGACATGCCGACGTCGTCGGCGCTCTTTGCGTTTTGGCCGAGCAGACCGTGATCGAACGAGAACTTCGCGACGCGCGTCATGATCTTCGGCAGATCTGGACTCCTGACGAATTCGAGTGCCGCTTTGGGGGTATAGAAGAGGGCGGTGGTTGACAGTTGACCCTTGAAGTTCGCCAGATCGGTGCCCGACGCTTTCGCCATCGAGGTCAGTGCGGCTGTCGTGGCTCCCGAGTTGCCTTGCATCAGCGCGACCATTTCGAACCAGGCGCCGGTCAGTGCCTTGCCGAGCGCGGGGTTCTCTTGCAGCGTCTTCGTGTTGACGACCATCATGTCCATGATTTCGCCGGGAATCTTGCTCGAATCGAAGACTTCGGTGACGTTCGGCTGCGCCTTGAGGTCGGCGAGCATCGGGTTCCAGGTCACGGCGTTGTGAACGGCCGGTGTGGCGAATGCGCCCGCGATGTCGGCATCGGAGGTATTGACGACCTTCAGATCGCGTTCGCTCAGATGGGCGCTTTCCAATGCGCGTGCGAGCAGGTAGTGCGAGACCGAGAATTGAACGAGGTTGATTTGCTGGCCTTTCAGATCGGCGATTTGTTTGCCTTTGCCCTTCATGAGCACGCCGTCGTTGCCGTTCGAATAGTCGCTGACGATGAGTGCCGTCGAGTCGACGCCGCCTGCAGCGGGAATGGTGAGCGCGTCCATGTTGGTCATGGCGCAGCCATCGAATTTGCCGGCGGTGTATTGATTGATCGATTCGATGTAGTCGTTCAGTTGCACGACATCGATATTGATGCCGTATTTCCTGGCCCATTTGGAGATGATGCCTTGGGTCTTCGCTTGGCCCCAAGGCATCCATCCGGCGTAGATGGTCCAGCAGACCTTGAAGTCGTTGCGGCCGGCGGCGAATGCGGCGCTGGAGGTGAGGGTGGCGAGACAGAGAGCGGCGATGCCAAGACAGCGGACGAGCTTGCGCATGAGGTTGACCTCGATTCTGACGGGTTGACGGCGGCACGGAGCGGCGCATAAAACGCGTTCTCTCCCGGGCTTTTATCCCGCCGTGTAACCTCGCTCGAGGTCGACAGCTCTCGGACCAGCACCTGCATGACGCAGGCCGGAACCCTAGCCGTCCATTTTGATTTGCCTGTTGAACCGGATACTGCGCCGGCTCCTTGCGCACTCCTAAGAGCGAGAAGTGTGCCAATTGGGGCAGCAAGGCGGGGCGTGGCTCCAGGGCAGCCGCGGCGCGGGATTGCTCCGTGTGTGTGCCCTTTTCGAGGGATTGGGTGCACCGCTATGTGGCGTCGTGCCGCCGAATGAGGCGCAGGCCTACACGCCCGGATTGCGACGGGACAGGCCTTCTGCACAACTGAAGAAGTCGGTTTTCTCGGTAGGGATTTCCGTACAGGAAAAGCAAGTAATCGGTAGCTGCTCGCTTTGTCAGGAGAAAGCGAAATGAAGGATTGATCATGCTATTTCTTGTCGAAGAGACGCGGCGATGCAGGAGACACTGAGAGGCCGCGTTCCCGGCAGCAAAAAATAAGCGAATCGAATTGCTGCCGAATTCCAACTCAGAAGGGAACGGCTTGAAGAAAAGAATCTACGGGGTATCGCTTGCTGCAATCGGCTGCATTTCGAGTGGGGCGGCACATGCGGACAGATATGAGGGGACGACGACGGATTCCGTTCGGCTCTACGGCATCGTCAACGACGATCTCGATTTTGTGGAGACCACGAGCAAGGGGAGAAAGGTAAGCGCGACCCGCCTCAGCTCGAACTCTTCCCGTTTTGGCATAACGGGCACGGAAGATCTGGGCGGCGGCCTGTCGACGATTTTCCAGATCGAGAGCAAGGTCAATGCGAGCACCGGAACCGGCGCATTCGCGGCGCGCGAAACGTTCGTCGGGGTGCATGGACAGTTCGGCGCGATCAAACTTGGCAACATGGATCCGCCCATCGACGAAGTCAAAGGAATCTACGGGAACGCGACGACGGGCGTCACGAGCATTCTCAGCACGCAGGCGATCGTCAACAACAATTCGGGCGACGCATACGGGGCGAGCAATGCCGGTATCAATAACGGCTTGCCCACGATGAACGACACGATGCCCAATGCGATCAAGTATGAGTCGCCGAGCGTTGGAAACGTCTATGTCGATCTGATGTACGCGCGCCCTCGCGGGCAGACGCCCGGTTTCATCCCGTACAACGTGGGTGGCGATATCGTCTATGCGAGCGGCGCGATCCGAGCTGCACTCGCGATGCAGCGCAACTATGGCGTGCGCGGTACAGGCCTCGACGATACGACGTATCTGCTGACGGGAGGCATGACGTTTGGCGGCACATATGTGGCGGTGGTGCTCGACACCTTGAGCGCGGACTATTCCCGAGGCAGGGTCCGGCGCAATTTCTGGGGCGCATCGGTCACGCAGAAGATTGGACCGGGTAAGGCCTATGTGTTTTATGGGCGCGCGGGCAACGGCAGCCTCGATTCCCCGGGGGTGGCGCACACCGGTGCAGGTATGTTCGAGCTCAGCTATACGTACTGGCTGTCGAAGCGGACGTCGTTGTATGCGGGTTTCGTTCGCATCATTAACGAGGCCAACGCGACTTATCAATTGGGCGTCAACGGGATCAGCGGTACCCATACGGACGCCGGGGCGAGCGTTTCCGGACTCATCGTCGGCATCAAGCACAACTTCTGATGCGCGCGGTAAGCGGCGCGCCATTCCCGAATCCCGATTCTTCAAGCTCAACCATCATGAAGTGGTTCTACGATCTCAAGATTGCGACAAAGCTCTTCACGGCATTTTTTGCCGTGCTTGCCTTAACCTCGTTGCTGGGTGTGATTTCCGTCTATCAATTGTCGGCGGTCAGTACCACGTCGGCGGAAATCGCGACCAGCTGGCTACCGAACATCGGCAACGCGCTGAAAATGAAAGTCGCGTTGACCCGCTATCGCCTTACCGAGCTGCAGCACATTCTGGCGACGGAGCCGGAGGTGCTCGAGGACGAGTCGAAAGCGCGCGAATCCCGTCTGGCGGAAATGAACGCTTTGCGCGACGCCTATGATAAGTGCGACGCTACGTCGGATGGTCAGGCATTGTCGCAAGCGTTCGCGAGGACACTTGCTGCTTATGTGGATATCGACAGGCAGGCAATCGAGCTCTCCGGCACGGGAAAGAAGGATGAGGCGCGCGCGCTGCTCAGAGGGGATCCGGCGCTCGCGCTCTATCGAAAGCTCAACACCGTGATCGACGACATGGTCAAGCTTAACGAAGCGCGCGGGATGCGTTCCGCCTCGGCAGCGACGAGCACTTACACATCTGCCCGAAACTGGACGATCGCACTGCTGGTCGCCAACGTTGCGATCGGATTGCTGCTTGCGTCATGGTTGGCGCGGCTTGTTTCGCAGCCGATGCATCGGGCGGTCGCCATTGCGACGCGCGTGGCCGAAGGGGATCTGACGGTGCAAATCGCGGCACGCTCGCGCGACGAGACGGGGCAATTGATGTTGGCGCTAAAAGCGATGACGGCCAGCCTGCAGCGGATCGTGGGCGGCGTGCGCGGGAGCGCGGACAACATTGCCACGGCGTCCGGTCAGATCGTGAGCGGCAACACGGATCTTTCCGCGCGCACGGAAGAACAAGCCGCAATGCTTGAGCAAACGGCTTCGAGTGTGACGCAATTGACTCAGACCGTCAGGCAGAACAGCGATAACGCGCGACAGGCCAACGCGCTTGCCACGCGGGCGACGGACATGGCGGACGCGGGCAATGAGGCGGTGCAGGATATGGTTCGCTCAATCGGAGAGGTGAGCGATAGCTCGGACAAGGTGTCGCAGATTACGGGCGTGATCGAAGGCATCGCGTTTCAGACGAACATTCTTGCATTGAACGCCGCGGTCGAGGCTGCGCGTGCGGGGGAACAGGGGCGCGGGTTTGCAGTGGTCGCGAGCGAGGTGCGCGTCCTTGCTCAGCGCTCGGCTGCGGCGGCCAAGGAGATCAAGGAGCTGATCGCTTCGTCGGTGACGATGATACAAGGCAGTGCGAAGCAGGCGGTCGAGGTCGGCGCGACGATGAACGAGGTGAAGCAGGCGATCAAGCAGGTGTCCGACATCGTAGGTGAGATCGCCGCAGCCTCGGAAGAGCAAAGTCGGGGCATCGAACAGGTCCATCATGCGGTATCGCAAATGGACGGCGTCACGCAGCAGAACGCAGCGCTCGTAGAGCAGGCCGCCGCCGCAGCCTACTCGCTCGAAACCCAAGCGACGGGCCTCAAGCAAGCGGTATCCGTCTTCAGGCTGGAGGGGGGCTGATGGAAGCCAGGACCAGCACGAGCGCCGAGGCGGCGCTCGAATTGTGTGCCGTCATCGTCAAGCAGAACGGCGAGACGGTGTCTCGCGTCGGCGCTCGGATGGTCGCGCTGTGCAAGTTCGTGGACGCCGTGTTGCCGGAGCTCGACGCGGGGCAGTGTGCACGCATTGACGCGCTGTTCAGGCAAGGTGTGGAGGACGCGCTCGCAACCGTCGACGACCTGGTGGTATCGGGCGCTTATCGGGCGACGTTGGTCGAGCAGACCAACGTATTGCTGACTGCATTGGCAAATAGGCGCGTGGCGCGGCCCGGCGGGGGGCGACGGGCGACGGCTGTCTAGCGCGCATCGAACGCAGCCGCGGAGACGAAAGCCACTTAAGCGAACGCTTCGATGGGACGTGGCGCGGGAAACGCATGAAAGTTTAGGTAAGGCACTGGAACCCGGTGCGACATTCAAATTGCGGGCAGTTGGCCGTAATGTCGCATGTGCATCGACCTTAGGGTCGCGCTGCAAGCCTTACCGCCACACTTTCGGAGACCATCTATGACTATTTCCGCGCTGACCGATACGAGCTCCAGCGCTCAGATCTGGCAAATGCTCAAGGCCAAACGATACGAATCCCAATCGGATTCGAGCGATTCGACGTCGAGTACGGCGACGAGCACGAACCCACTGGCCGCGGCGATTGCGGCCGCGTTGGCCCAGATCGGGGTGAGCGCATCGAGCAGCTCGACCGCATCGTCGACGAGCAGCGACTCGAGTTCGACCGCTTCGACGAGCGGCACGACGAGCGCTACGTCGGCCAGTTCGGTCAGCAGCGCGCTCCAGCAATTCCTTGGCGACTTATTCTCGGCCGCTTCGCAGCAGGGCGGCGGCATGCCGCCCCCGCCTCCGCCGCCGCCGGGCCAAGGTTATGGCAATGACCTCGCGTCGGCGATCGAAAGCCTCGCTCAGTCGTTGATATCGAGTTCCAGCAGCACGTCAACGGGCACCACGTCGAGCACTTCGACTGCTAGCGATTCGACGAGCACGTCGTCGAGCGTCAGTACGTTGGAGAGCGACTTTCAGAACTTGCTGTCGGCGTTCGGCACGTCCAGCAGCAGCTCATCGAGCGACACCACGTCGAAGCTGCAGCAGTTTCTGAGCGCGCTCGCGAGCAACCTCGAGCACGGCGCAAGCGCGTCGAGCGGCGTGTTCGTCAGCACGTCGGCCTGATAACGGGCCTTTGCGCGGCGGCGCGTCAAGCGCGCCGCGCTCGTGATCGCATGGCGGGCGCATGCTGTGCGCGCGCGGTCCGGACTGATCCATGCGGTGATTGCGCACCGTGTCCTGTCCCGTCGTAGTGGTCAAAGTCCGCGCCGCCGCCGCCCGTTTTGACGTCCGCCATGAAGCCCCAGGTTTTGATAGTCGACGACGATCCCGTCGTCCGTGATCTGCTGTCGCGTTTTCTTCAATCGAACGGATACGACACGTCTGTCCTGCACGACGGTACCCATTTGCGGCGCCGGCTCGAGCGCGAGCGCCCGTCAGTGATCCTGCTCGATATCATGATGTCGGATACGGACGGACTGACCGCGCTCGCTGCGCTGCGTGCAGCCGGCGACGATATTCCGGTCATCTTCGAGAGCGCGCTTGCCTCGGTTCCCGAGCGTATCGCCGGGCTAAAGCTCGGCGCTGACGACTATGTGCCCAAGCCGTTCGATCCGGGCGAACTCCTGGCGCGTATCGAGGCGGTACTGCGTCGGCGCGGACCGGCACTGGCGAGCGCACCTGACACGCGGGCACGATTTTGTTTCGGCACGTTCTCGCTCGACTACGGCGCACGCATGCTTTTTCGCGAGGGCGAGCCGCTGCCGCTTCGCAACAGCGAATTTGGATTACTGAAGATTCTGACCAGCCATCCGTACAAGGTGCTCTCGCGCGTGCTGATCCACGACCTGATGCATCGCGATGAAATGGCGTTCCACGATCGCAGTCTCGACGTACCGATTTGGCGGCTGCGTCGCACGATCGAGCACGACCCGTCGCGCCCTCGGTACATCCAGACCGTGCGGGGCAAGGGGTACGTGTTCGTGCCCGACGCTCGGGAACCGGCGGTACGCGAGTGACGGAGCGTCGATGCGAAACCCGCTGAATACGCTATTCGGCAGAATGGCATTGCTGACGACCGTGGTTCTTCTCGCCATCCAGTCGGCTTGGTTCGTCACGCTCGCGATTCGCGAGCTGCGGCATGAGGCGGATGGTTTCGGGCGCGGGATTCTGCTCGCCCTGCAGTCGACGAACAGGCAAGGGATGAACTTCCCCGCGCTGCCGTCGGATTTGCCGATGCGCGCGCGACCTTTCGGCGACCCGGCGCCCGAGGGGCGCTTTCATCCGCCGCCGTCCGGTCTTTCCGAGCCACTCGGGCCGCCCGGGCCGCCAGCGCCACCCGGGCTGGCGGATATGCATGACGGCAATGCGATGGACCCTCCGCCCCCGCCGCCGGGACCGCCGATTCGAACGGTACCGGGGAACGAGGTGCCGCGGACGGCCAATCTTCATGAGCCGACCGAAGCGCAGCTCGTCCGTACGGTTCGTTTCCTGAAACTTGATTTGAAGGCGCCGATTACGCACCTGAAGTTGCGTGCCAACCTGCTCGCGGACGATCAGGATCGGGCCGGTTTGCTGCACGACATCGATTCTCTGTCGAATATCGTCGAGCAGTTTCTCGATTTCGCGGGGCGCTCCGTCGACGAAGGCTCGCTCATCGAAGCGGATGCTTTTCTGGGCACACAGTTCGCCGTTGCCGAGGATGGGGATGGGTCGCTATTCGAGCTGGACCTTCGAGCAGGGCCTGCATTCCAACTGCCGCGTGTTCTGCTCGACAGGCTCGTGACGAATCTCGTCGAGAATGCGCTCGAATACGGCGCGCCGCCGGTCCGAATTGCGACTGCGAGGCAGGCCGACGGTTGGGTTTTGACAGTGCGCGATCACGGAGCCGGCATTCCCGAAGATCGGGTTGCGGCGGCAATGAAGCCCTTCGTGCGGCTCGATGCGGCGCGGGGTGGCGCAGGACATTGCGGGCTGGGGCTCGCGATCGTGTCGAGACTCGTCCGCGATCGCGGCGGCCGCTGCGACGTTGGCAATCATCCGGAAGGGGGGCTGCTGGTCAGGATTGCGCTGCCGGTGCAGTAGTGCACGCGAGCGTCAGCTCGATGGCGTGTGCTTCATGCTAGTTTCCCGTGCCTTCGACACATCCGGGAGGGGTGTCGAGCAAGGCCGGCCAGCGGCGGCTCCAGTCGCCGCCGTGTGAGACGCCAGGGACGATCACCACCCGCGCGCACCGTCCGCCGGTCTTGGTCAGGAAACGCCGCGCCACCGCCGGCGGCACCACTTCGTCGTCCGCGCCGCTGAAATGAACCTGCGCAATGGCGGCGACGCGCGTTGCGTAATCGATTGCATTTTGCGACAGAGGCATGGCCGACACATGGTGCAGTTGATTGACGAACTCGACGTCGAGGTTGCCTGCCACCGTGCGGATGGACGCAACGTCGGCGCGGCGAGCGGCGACCAGCACCGCCAGCGCACCGCCCCCGGAATAGCCGACGAGCTCGATGCGGCGCCCCGGCACGCGTCCGGCAAACTGATCGACGGCGAGGGCGATGGAATCCACCACCTCGGCCGCGAAGCGTTTGCTTGTCCAGTATGGGATCGCACAGCGCGGGTTCAGCTGCATCGGGATGAACTGGCAAGGGCGCGCCAGATACACCACGTTCGGTGCCGGGTCCGCCGCTGCCAAGGCGAGGCCAGTGGCCTCGCGAGGGGTCGGGTCCAGCGAGGGTTCGTGGCGTGACAACCAGGCCAAGCCGTCGCCCTCGATATATATCCTGAGCGGCCGGTCCGTATTCGTGATGCGGGAGAAGGCCAGCAGAACAAAATGGCCGGCATGAACCTGCTCCCGATGCAAGCCGGCCGGCGCGGCCAGCGCGTCGGCGTGGGCGTTTCGATCAAGCGAGACGCAGCCCGTGACCACGCACGTCCAGATCAACAGCAACACGGTGGGCGCCGCCGTACGCGTCGTGCGCATGCAGCCTGGCATCCTCACTCCGCCTGAAGCGCGCGCATGCCCAGGGCCGACAGCAGCGGCCCGAGATGGTCGGCATAAGCTTGCCAGCGGCCCTTGGAGGTCTTGTAGATGGGCTGGCGCACCTGACTGGTGCTGGCGGTCCGGACCACCCGGCGAGTTTCGTGAAAACGCAGGCAGGCGTCTTCCCACGGCAGGCAGAGGAAGTCGACGCGGCGGCGCGCCTCGGCCTCCAGGTCCTCCACCACCGACTCGTAATCGACCTCGA
>CBJMQH010000198.1:0-9162 GCA_966431825.1 uncultured Trinickia sp. | reverse complement strand
TACCCGAGCGGCCCGCGCGGCCCGTACGGCCGATACGGTGCACGTAGTCTTCGGCGAACTTCGGCAGGTCGTAGTTGAAGACGTGCGTGATGCCGGGGATGTCGATACCACGTGCTGCCACGTCAGTGGCGACGAGCACGCGCACGCGGCGCTCGCGCAACGCGCGGATCGTGCGATTGCGCGCGCCTTGCGGCAGGTCGCCGTGCAGCGCTGCCGACGAGAAGCCTGCATCGGCAAGGCGCCCGGCCAGCTGATCGGCGTCGCTCTTCGTTGCCGTGAACACGATGGCTTGATCGAGCGCGTCGTCGCGCAGCAGATGGTCGAGCAGGCGGTCCTTGTGGTCGCGGTCGTCAACGTAGTGGACGCTTTGCGCGATGTTCGTGCGCGATTCCATACGTTGCTGGATCTCGATGCGCTCCGGATCGCGCAGCAGGCGGCCCGTCAGCGAACCGATCTTGCCGTAGAGCGTAGCCGAGAACAGCATCGTCTGACGCGTGGCCGGCGTAGCGGCGACGATCGTTTCGATGTCGTCGATGAAGCCCATGTCGAGCATGCGGTCGGCTTCGTCAAGGACGAGCATTTGCAGCTGCGACAGGTCGATGCGACCGCGTTCGAGGTGGTCGAGCAGGCGGCCCGGCGTTGCCACGAGGATCTCGGGGTTCTTCGCGAGCAGCATCAGCTGCTGGCCGTAAGCCACACCGCCGAGGATGCTGACGGTGCGCAGTCGGCGCAGGTGCTTGCCGTAGGTGGAGGCGGCCGTCGTCACCTGCATCGCCAGTTCGCGTGTCGGCGTGAGAACGAGCAGGCCAGGGCGCGCGACCGGCTGCGTGCGGCGCGGACGGCGCTCGGCGTTCGCTTCGCGCGGCTCGCGCGGTGCCGCTGCCTGGGTCTTTTGCAACTGGGCGAAACGTTCGATGGCGGGCAGCATGAATGCCGCCGTCTTGCCCGAACCGGTCGGGCTCGAGACAAGCAGATCGCGACCGGCAATACCGGCCGGAATCGCACGCGCCTGGACGGGCGTCGGGCGCTCATAGCCCGCAGCCGTCAGCGCGGAGACGATCTCCGGCGACAGCCCGAGCGACGCGAACGTCGGACCGCTCGGCTCTTGCGCAACGTCTGCGGCCGGTGCTTCAGCGGTCTCGAGGCCGAGCGCACGCTCGGCAATCGCGTTCAACGGGCTGGTGGTTTGAGTCGATGTCATGTGAATCCTTTGAAGACGTAAAAGGAACGTCGGCGCCAATCGGCATTACCCATGTCGTTGGATTCAGCATGCAAAACTTCAGCGAGCAAATCGAAAAACGGGGGCAGCTCGCTAATCAATGCGAGCTTTTCGTTAGAAGCTGTATCGGTATGCGGTCTGCCACAATTGGCATCGCCGCCAGCCTGGTACAAGACGGCCCGTGGGGCCTAGGCAGAAGGGGACAGGTTCTAAACTGGATTGGAGCAAAACGCTACGAGCTACCTGATTGCGCTATTGCGCAGCGACGATCAGACAAGCCGCTATTGTACATGAGGTCGGCTCGCTGCGCCAGCGTGACGATGCATCCGCCGTGCGAGCGGCGGATGCGATCCGGGTTCGAGGTGCGCAGGTGCGCGTAACTGCGCACGCCGGGCACGGCAGCGTTCAGGTGGTCGTGCGGTTGCGCAGCGATTCGACGAGTTCGACGTATTGTGCTTTCGCCACGTCTTGCGTCGTCCCCTTCAGCGAGGCCCACGCGTCATATTTGTATTTACCGACGATATCGGCGAACCCCGGTTTTTCGCCGTGCGCATCGCCTTCGGTGGCCTGTTTGAACAAGGCGTAGAGCCGCAGAAGGGTCATATTGCCCGGCTTTTCGGGCAGCTGCTTCACGTCCGTTTGCGCTTGTGCGAATTGGGTGTCGATGTTGCTCATGGCGAGGCTCCAATGCCGTAAGGACGAGGCCGCCGATCATAACAAGCGAAGTGCGGCTGACGGCTCGAGCAACCCCTCCAAACGCGCGCCGGCGCACGCGCCGCTCGCCGCGTGGCCGCCGATCGCGCCGGGCGCGATCCGAGCCGCATTACAATAGCGGCCATGACACGAACTGTGCTGCTTGCTCTCGAAACCTCGACCGAATTTTGTTCGGTCGCACTGCTTATTTCCGATGCGTCGGCGCCCTTGGGTGCCGGCGCCGACCGTCTTTGGGTCCGTCATGAGGCGACCGGGGCCGTCTCCAGTACGCGCGTGCTGCCGGCCGTGCGGGAGCTGTTCGACGAAGCCCGCGTGCCGCTCGCGGATTGCAATGCCGTGGCGTTCGGCGCCGGGCCCGGCTCGTTCACGGGCTTGCGCACGGCGACCGGTTTCGCGCAGGGGCTCGCCTTCGGGCTCGACGTACCGGTCGTGCCGATCAGCACGTTGCTTGTCTGCGCCGAACATGCGCGCGCGCGCGATCCGTCGGCCGATCGCGTGCTCGTAGCGCTCGATGCACGGATGGAAGAAGTGTATTGGGCCGAGTACGCATGGCAAGCCGGCGATGCAGCCGGCGTCGATTCGGGCGATGGCGAATGGCGGGTGGTCGCGGCGCCGTCGCTTGCCGCCCCCGCCGGCGTCGGGCTGCCAGACGGGCCGTTCGTGCTCGCCGGCAATGCGGCGGCGGCGTTCGGCGAAAAGCTGGCCGTTGCGGCCCGCGCGCGCGCGATCGACGGCGATGCGTTGCCCCATGCGGGCCCGCTTGCCACGGCGGCACTGCGTGCCTACCGTGCCGGTCGCACGGTTCGTGCGGAGCAGGCTTCCCCCGATTACGTGCGCGACAAGGTTGCGCAGACGACGGCCGAGCGTCTGGCCGCCGCCGCCGGCAGGCAAGGAGAGCCGGCGCGATGAGCGGTGTGCTGTTGTCTGACCGATATATGACGCCGATGACCGATGCCGATCTCGACGAGGTCGCGTTCGTCGAGCGGCAGGCGTACGAATTTCCGTGGACGCGCGGCAACTTCGAAGACGCGCTGCGCAATGGCTATTTCGGCCTGTGCATGCGCCATGTGACCGGTGCGTTGATCGGCTATTGCGTCTTGATGCCGGTTGTCGACGAAATGCACCTGCTCAATCTTTGCGTTGCACCGCAGGCGCAAGGCGGCGGTGCCGGCCTCGCGCTGCTGCGCGAAGCGGTGCGGGTGACGCGCGCGAAGCAGCTTCAAGGGATGCTGCTCGAGGTGCGGCCCTCGAATCTGCGCGCGCTGCGGCTCTACGAGCGATTCGGTTTCGTGACGATCGGCCGACGTAAGCATTATTATCCCGCCCGCCATCGCGGCCGCGAAGATGCGCTCGTGATGCGGCTCACGTTAGACAAAGAGGAGGGCGTGCATGGCGCTCAGTGAAAGCGCGCTCGAGACGCTCGGCCTGTCGCCGATGTGGGTGCGGCGTGGACTCGATACAAACGCAGCCGCCCAAACCCCGGTTGCCCACGCAGTCGAAGATGACGCGCCTGCTGCCAAGGCCGCCCCTGCCCGCGCCGACGATAGCGCGCTCGATACGCACGCGGCCATCGATTCCCGCGATCCTGACGACGCGTTCGATCCGTTCGCCGGCTACGACACGACCGATCCGGAACTCTCGCGCGTGGCAGTCGAGCCGGACGAGGCGCTCGACGCGGCATTTGCCGCAGCCGAGCCGGTTCGACCCGCCGAGCCGGCCGTGCAGACGCTCGACTGGGATGCGCTCGCCGCGCGGGTGGCGGGCTGCGAGCGGTGCCGCCTTTGCGAGAAGCGGACGCAGACCGTATTCGGCGTAGGCGATCGCAATGCCGACTGGATGCTGATCGGCGAGGCGCCCGGAGAAAACGAGGACAAGCTGGGCGAGCCGTTCGTCGGGCAGGCCGGCAAGCTGCTCGACAGCATGCTGCGTGCGGTTTCGCTTGCGCGGGGGCAAAACGTCTACATCGCGAACGTCGTCAAATGCAGGCCGCCCGGCAACCGCAACCCCGAGCCGGACGAAGTGGCGCGTTGCGAACCCTATTTGCAGCGGCAGGTGGCGCTCGTGAAGCCGAAGCTGATCATCGCGCTCGGTCGTGTCGCGGCGCAGAATCTGCTCAAGACCGACGCGAGCATCTCGACGCTGCGCGGCCGCGTGCATCGCTACGAAGACGTGCCGGTGATCGTGACGTACCACCCGGCCTATCTGTTGCGCAGCCTGCCCGACAAGGCGAAGGCATGGGCCGACCTCTGCCTCGCGTTCGACACCTACGGCCAAGCCGGCGCGGAGCGCGGCGCCCCATGAGCGAGATCGAGCCGGCAGCAGATTCAGCCGCCGCGCTCGATGCGCTGCTCGACACGCTGCACGACCCTGTCGTGCGCGATCTCGCCTGGCTGTTGTTCAGCCCGCCGCTGATTCACGACACACGGCTCGCGGGCAAGCTCGCACGCCTTTTTGAAACAAGCAACGATGCCGCGGTTGCGGCCGACTGGCTACGGGCGCTCGATCGGACCCCGGCTGCGCTGGGCGACGCGATGGCGACCGCCAAGCTGACGCGGCTCGGCCGGTATGCCGAGTGCCTGCTCGCCTACTTCCTCGAACACGGTCCCGCGTTGCGGCTCGTTGCTGCCAATGTGGCGTTGCGACGCAATGGGCGTACGCTCGGGGAATGCGACTTTCTCGTCGAGACGGTGGCCGGTGCCCGCCTGCATTGGGAACTCGCGGTCAAATGCTATCTGCATACGCCGGGTGCGCGCGCGCCGCTTGCCGCCTTCGTCGGCCCGAACTTGCAGGATCGCTTCGATTTGAAAGTCGCGCATCTGCTCGACCATCAACTGCCGCTCTCGGCGCGCGACGAGTTTTCGTCGCTGGGGCACCCGGGGCCCTGGCGAGCGCAAATGCTCGTCAAAGGCTGGTTGTTCTATCGGGGCTTCGCAGGCGACGCGCGGCTGGCGCTTGCCGCCGGGGCCGACGTGATCGATCCGCGGCATGCACGCGGCTTCTGGGTGACGCTCGGCGAGTGGGCGGCGCATGCCGAGTCGGCCAGCCTTCACTGGGCTGTGTTGCCGCGCCTCGCCTGGCTGGCGCCGCGTGTGCCGGTGCAATCAGCCGGCGCGCAAGCACAAGGGCTTTGCAACGCAGCATCGCTTACGGAGCGGCTCGCGCAGCAGAGCGGGCCTACGATGGTCGTCGGCTATCGGGCAGAGGGCGACAGTCCTGCCCCCGAAGCAGGGTCGCCGAGCCGCTGTGCCGGCACTGCACTGCGCGAGTGTCTGCGCGGATTTGTCGTGCCCGACGACTGGCCTGACCGGGCCTTTGCGTTCGCGCAGGCATCGTTGCCCTGAGCCTCGCGCCGCTTCCTGCACAGTCGACGCGTTCGCTAACGGGCATCGCATCGCGTGTGTGCTACCACCAACGATGGGCGTGGTGAAGCGGCCCGACGCCGGTCCCGACCTCGAGCCGCACGCTTTCGCGCAGTGCATCCGACAGATAACGCTTGGCCTCGGTAATCGCAGTTGGCCAGTCGCTGCGTTGCGGCGCAAGCGCGGCGATGGCCGAAGAGAGCGTGCAGCCCGTCCCGTGCGACGCGCGCACCGCGAGCCGCGTGCCGCCGAAGCGCTGTTCGAAGCCTGGTTGCACGAGCCAGTCGGGGCTGTCCGACGAGTGGGCGAGGTGCCCGCCTTTCATCAGGACGGCGCGTGCGCCGAGCGCAAGCAGCGCTTCGCCTTGTCGGCGCATCCCGGTTTCGTCGACAGCTTCCGCCGTCCCGAGCAGCGCGGCCGCCTCGGGCAGGTTCGGGGTGACGAGATCGGCAAGGGGCAACAACGCGTCGACGAGCGCGCTCGTCGCATCGGGCGCGAGCAGCGCATGACCGTGCTTGGACAGCATGACCGTGTCGAGCACGACGCGCGGTGGCGCGTAGCGGCGCAGCGCCGCTGCGACGGCGAGGACGATGTCGCGATTGGCCAGCATGCCGATCTTGACCGCATCGATCCGCAGATCCTCGAACACGGCGTCGAGCTGCGCGGTGACGAAGCCGGCGTCGGGGGTGTGGACGGCCCGCACGCCGTGCGTGTTCTGCGCGGTGAGCGCGGTTACGACGCTTGCGCCATAGACGCCGAGCGCCGAGAACGTCTTGAGGTCGGCCTGAATGCCCGCGCCGCCGCCCGAATCGGAGCCGGCGATCGTGAGGACGTTGGGAATGCTCGACGTCATGATGCGTGCCTGGATGTCGCGCTGCGCGCGCCCCTCAATGCTTGACTTCGCCGATCAGCGCGACGGCGTCGAATGCGCGTTGATTGGCCTGATGGCGACGCATGACGAGCCACATCATGACGCAGACGAAGGTGCCGAACAGCACGATGACGATGGAGACCGGCACGTTGAGCCAGACGAGCACGGCGTACAGGCAGAGCATCACGAGGACGGAGAGGTTCTCGTTGAAGTTCTGCACGGCGATCGAATGGCCGGCCGAGAGCAGCACGTGACCGCGGTGCTGGAGCAGGGCATTCATCGGCACGACGAAGAAGCCCGAGAGCGCGCCGACGACCATCAGGAACAGATAGGCGATGATCAGATAACCGGGGACGTGCATACGCCCGAAGTAGAAGCCCCAGTTCGCGGGCACGAGATCGCGCGTATAGAACGCCATCAACATGACGGCGATGCCCATCATGATGCCGACCGGCAGCACGGACAGCGACTTCTTGAGCGGCACCCGCGCCGCGGCCATCATCGCACCGCCCGCGACGCCCACGGCCACGATGGCCTGCAAAATGGCGCCCTCGGACAGCGACATGCCGAGCGAGACTTCGGCCCATTTGAGCACGATGAACTGGAGCGTGGCGCCGGCCCCCCAGAACAGCGTCGTGACGGCGAGCGAGATTTGGCCGAGCTTGTCGCGCCAGAGCGTGAGGAAACAATCGGCGAAATCGGTGATGAGCTTGATCGGGCCGTGTTCCTGGCGCGGGTAGCGTGCGCCCGTATCGGGTATGCGCAGATTGAACAGCGCCGCCACGACATAGATCCCCATGATGATGATCATGGCCGCTTCGGCCGGCGAATGGACGAAGGGCAGGCGGTGCCGCAGCACGTGATGGGCGATGTGCGGACTGATGAGCGCGCCGCCGAGTACGGTGCCGAGGATGATCGAGGCGACGGTCGTGCCCTCGATCCAGCCGTTTGCCGCGACGAGCCGCTCGGGCGGCAGCAGCTCGGTCAGGATGCCGTACTTCGCGGGCGAATAGGCGGCCGCACCGAAGCCGACGATGCCGTAGGCGAGCAGCGGATGGGCGCCGCCGAGCATGACGATGCAACCGAGGATCTTGATCGTGTTGGTCACGAACATGACGCGGCCTTTCGGGCGCGAATCGGCGAAGGCGCCGACGAACGCGGCCAGGACGACGTAGGACAGGACGAAGAACAGCTTTAACAGCGGCGTCATCCAGTTCGGTGCATGCAGGTCTTTCAGTAGTGCGATCGCGGCGATCAGAAGGGCGCTATCGGCCAGCGACGAGAAAAACTGCGCGGCCATGATGGAGTAAAAACCTTTTTTCATCGATGCGATGCTGTCCTTTGCGCCGAGGTTGCCCCCGCCGCGCGAGACGCGTCAGGACTTGTGCCGTTCGAAATGGGTTGTGCGCACGGCTTTATATCACGAAAATACCCGCCTTCGGACTGCCAGTCGCCCCGTCCGGGTTCCCCGGTTCGTCCGAAACCCGGGCGCGCGGACGGCGTAGAATGCCGATTCGCCCCGCGTTTATAGAACTGACCCATGCCGCGCCCGCTCCTTGCCACGATTCATACCGCCGCCCTCGCCAACAACCTGGCCGTCGTCCGGCGCCACGCGCCGCATTCGAAGGTCTGGGCGGTCGTCAAAGCCAATGCGTATGGTCACGGTCTTGCGCGCGCGTTCCCCGGGCTGCGCGGGACCGACGGCTTCGGTCTGCTCGACCTCGAAGAGGCGGTCAAATTGCGCGAGCTGGGCTGGGCCGGGCCCATTCTGCTGCTCGAGGGCTTCTTTCGTCCGACCGATATCGACGTCATCGACCGTTACAGCCTGACCACGACCGTCCATTGCGACGAGCAGCTGCGCATGCTCGAAATGGCGAGACTGTCGAAGCCCGTCAACGTTCAGCTGAAAATGAACAGCGGCATGAACCGGCTCGGCTACGTACCGGAAAAATTCCGTGCCGCCTGGGAGCGGGCACGCGCCTGTCCCGGGATTGGTCAGATCGCCCTCATGACCCACTTTTCGGACGCCGACGGGCCGCGCGGCATCGACTACCAGATGGAAGCGTTCGAGCGCGGGGCCGAGGGCATCGCCGGCGCGCGCAGCCTGGCCAATTCGGCCGCCACACTCTGGCACCCCGCTGCCCATTTCGACTGGGTAAGGCCCGGCATCATGCTCTACGGCGCCTCGCCGTCGGGGCAGACGTCCGCGATCGAAGGCACGGGTCTGCAGCCGGCCATGACGCTCGTCTCCGAACTGATCGCCGTGCAAACGGTGGCGGCGGGGCAGACGGTCGGCTACGGCTCGGCGTATAAGGTGCCCGGGGCAATGCGAGTCGGTGTGGTGGCTTGCGGCTACGCCGACGGCTATCCGCGCTGCGCGCCCGAGGGCACGCCCGTGGTCGTCGACGGCGTGCGCACGCGCGTGATCGGACGCGTATCGATGGACATGCTGACAGTCGACCTGACCCCTTGTCCGAATGCGGGCATCGGGACGGCCGTCGAGCTCTGGGGCACGCAGCTGCCGATCGACGAAGTCGCGCAGGCATGCGGCACGATCGGCTACGAGCTGATGTGCGCCGTCGCGCAGCGGGTACCCGTGCGGGCAGAGTAATAGCGAATAACCGCGCCGGCGCTGCCGGCGCCTGCCAGGACCTTCGTGTGGCAAAAGCAAAAACGACTTATACCTGTACCGAATGCGGCGGTCAGTCGCCGAAATGGCAAGGGCAATGCCCGAGCTGCAACGCCTGGAACACGCTCGTCGAAACCGTCGCGCCGGCGGCAGGCGCCCACCGCTTCCAGTCTCTGGCGAAGAGCGCCCCTGTGCAGCGGCTCGCCGATATCGAGGCGGCAGACGTGCCGCGGTTTTCGACGGGCATCGGCGAGTTCGACCGCGTGCTCGGCGGCGGCTTCGTAGCCGGCGGGGTCGTGCTGATCGGGGGCGATCCCGGCATCGGGAAATCGACGCTGCTGCTGCAATCGCTCGCCTCGCTGGCCGAGAC
>CBJMQH010000197.1:0-9186 GCA_966431825.1 uncultured Trinickia sp. | reverse complement strand
CGCGCTGCACCGGTGCCGCGCGTGAAGTCGACCGTGCCGTACACTTCCGTGCGCTTGGATAGCGAGTATTCGGCGAGCAGCACGCCCGAGTAGCGCACACCGCGGCCGAGCGTCGTACCGTCGGCGTTCAGGCCGTTGCGGAAGTGGTCATAGTACGCGGCGGCCGAGATCATCAGCGGCGGCGTGACTTGCCACGTGGTACCCGCATAGAAGCCGTCGTCGATCCGGTTCGTGTTCGTGACCGGGCCGGCGAAGCTGGCCGCCGGGGAGCCGGCCGAACCCATGAACAGGTCGACCATGCCGGTGCGGTCCTGCGCATGCAGCCAGCCCGCATAGGCCTTGACCTGCTGCGTGAAGGCATAGACGGCGCCAACGTTGACGACGCGGAACTTGTTGTTGCGCAGATCGCTGTTCTGTTGGTAGCCGGCGTCGAGCGAGACCGGGCCGAACGTGTACGACGCGGTGAAGCCGTACATGTTGTTCGCGCCGGTGCTGCCTGCCACGCCGCCGAAGGCATACATGCCTTCGACATTCAGGCCGCCGAACTGGCCGTTGTACTTGACCGAGTTGTTCGAGCGCAGGCCGTAACCGAGTGCGCCGGGCAGCCAGCCATCCTGATCGAAGTTGCCGACCGTCAGCGGGTCATAGACGTTGCCGAGTTGATCGAACAGCGGCGTGTTCTGGCGGCCGAACGTGACCGTGCCGTACTGGTTGCTCGAAAGGCCGACGTAAGCCATCCGGTTGAACAGCGTGTTCGAGCTGGCGAGTTGACCGTTCCACAGGTTGAAGCCGTTCTCGAGCCGGAAGACCGTCGACAGGCCACCGCCCAGATCCTCAGAGCCCTTCAAGCCCCAGCGGCTGCCCGTGATCGGGCCGACGCCCATGGCGATCTGGCTGTCGTTGTTCGCGTTCGCGTTCGTGAGGTAGCGGATGCTGGTATCCACGATGCCGTAGAGCGTGACCGAACTCTGGGCAAAGGCGGATTGCGCGGCGAGGGCGACCAGTGCGCCGCCGATCAACTTCGTTGTGCTTTTCATCATCGTCTCGTATTGGATGGGTTGACCGGCCGCGCGTCGAACGTCATGTGTTCGCGTCGGCATCGTTCGTCGGACGAAATCCTATTTGAACGAAATCCGAGACGCACGCCTTGCGCGCATTTGTCTCCCGCTCGCAACGAATCGTTGACGCCGGCTATGCATCGGAGTAGTGCGGCGCGGCCCCCCGGTCTGCGTTGCGCCCGCGGCATGGGGCGACGCTTGCACGCCTTTGACGCCCCGTTTGCGCGCACCGCCGCGGCCTCGCACTGCGATGGTGTGTGCTGTGCACCTGCACTGGGCGCAATCTCCTGGCGGCCCGGCGCAACCCTACGCAGCGGCCTTTTGCGGCCGGCGCCACAACGCAATTGGCATGGACGTTGCATTAAGGGCACTAACGCCTGGTTGATTCGAAGTGCCTTGGGGCTCCCTCGTCGAATGAAGTACTGTCATGTCACGAGGAGGGCGAAAAGCAGTCCCACTATCCGGCACCAAGAAGCAGCATGCACTCGCCGGCGCCCAGTTTTTCGGGCGCAGGCATCGGTGTGCGCGAATGGAGGATCGGGCGGCGAAGTGATGGCCGGATGCGTAGCTGTTTCGCTCGACGAGCGGGTCCGGTTGCCCGAATTGAAAACGCGCAGATCGGTGCGCCCAAGGTCTTGGGCGAGTGCGAAAGGCGTTGAGTCGGCGGCTGCCCGCGCAAACTCTCAGATGCGCGGGAAGGCGTCGGCAACGCTCGCAGGCCCATTTCAATGGATACCGGTCATGACGCAAGCTTTTTTCAACGAGATGTTCGAGCGCTCCGATCTCACCGCTGCCGGCGTGCCCAGCGCCGAGTTTGCGCAGGCGGGCGCGCCGCGATCCCACTACCACGGCTTTTTCGATTGGCTGGCCGCGCAGAGCGAGCAGAGCATTCGCAACAAGCGGGCAGAGGCCGATCTTAACTTCCGCCGCGTCGGCATCACGTTCGCCGTCTACGGCGCGAAGGACGAGACGGGCGTCGGCACCGAGCGCACGATTCCGTTCGATGTGATTCCACGGATCTTTCCGGCGCAGGAGTGGCAGGCGCTGGAGCGCGGGCTGCGGCAACGCGTGACGGCGTTGAACCGATTCATCCACGACGTCTATCACGATCAGGACATCATCAAAGCCGGCGTGATCCCGGCCGAGCAAGTCCTGAACAACGCGCAATACCGGCCGCAGATGCAGGGCGTGAAAGTCACGCGCGATATCTACGCGCACATTGCGGGCATCGACATCGTCCGCGCGGGCGAGGGCGAATTCTACGTGCTGGAGGACAACCTGCGCGTGCCGTCGGGCGTGTCCTATATGCTCGAAAACCGCAAGATGATGATGCGGCTCTTCCCCGAGCTCTTCGCGCGCAATCGCATCGCGCCCGTCGCTCATTACCCGGACTTGCTGCTCGATACATTGCGTGCCTCTGCACCGGCCGGCGTGGACAATCCCGTCATCGTCGTCCTGACGCCGGGCATGTACAACTCGGCGTACTTCGAGCATGCGTTCCTCGCGCAACAGATGGGCGTCGAGCTCGTGGAGGGGCAGGACCTTTACGTCGACGGCGACTACCTGTACATGCGCACGACGGAAGGGCCCCAGCGCGTCGATGTGATCTATCGTCGCGTCGACGACGACTTTCTGGACCCCGAAGTGTTTCGGGCCGATTCGGCGCTCGGCGCGGCGGGGCTCGTTTCCGTCTATCGCAAAGGCAACGTGACGCTCTGCAATGCGGTCGGCACGGGCGTGGCCGACGACAAGTCGATCTACCCGTACGTGCCGGACATGGTGCGGTTCTATCTCGGCGAGGAGCCGATCCTGAAGAACGTGCCGACCTATCTGTGCCGCGAGCCCGACGATCTGCGTTACACGCTCGATCACCTGTCGGAGCTCGTCGTCAAGGAAACGCACGGCGCGGGTGGCTACGGCATGCTGATCGGCCCCGCGGCCACCAAGGCCGAGATCGAGGCGTTTCGCGCTGCGCTCGTGGCGCACCATGAGAAATACATCGCTCAGCCGACACTGTCGCTGTCGACCTGCCCAACCTACGTCGAATCGGGCGTCGCGCCGCGCCATATCGATCTGCGTCCGTTCGTGCTCTCGGGCCAGGAGGTGAGGATGGTGCCCGGCGGGTTGACCCGTGTCGCGTTGCGCGAGGGCTCGCTTGTCGTCAATTCGTCGCAGGGTGGCGGCACGAAGGATACGTGGGTGCTCGAGCGCTGAACCTTCGCGCAAGATTGCCCGCCAATATAAAACGAATATCGTCGCACAGACCGTAATCAGGAGTCCTCATGCTGAGCCGCACCGCCGACCATCTGTTCTGGATGGCCCGCTATACCGAGCGCGCGGAAAACACCGCGCGGATGCTCGACGCGAACTATCAAATGTCGCTGCTGCCGCAATCGGACGAATATGCAGAAGCCGGCTGGCGCGCCATGCTGTCGATCTCGGAGCTCACGACGTTCTATGCATCGGTGAAGCAGGGCATGAAAAGCGCCGACGTCATCGACTTCATGTCGCGCGAAGAGACGAACTTGTCGTCGATCGCAAGCTGCCTGCGCGCAGCCCGCGAGAATGCGCGCGCCGTGCGTGGTTCCACGAATACGGAGTTGTGGGAGACGATCAACACGACCTGGCTCGATTGCCAGCGGATGTTGGCCGACGGCGTGCTCGCACGCGATCCCGCGGCCTTTTTCGAATGGGTCAAGTTTCGATCGCACTTGTCGCGCGGCGTGCAGCTCGGCACGATGGCGAAGGACGAGGCGTTCTATTTCATGCGGATCGGCACGTTCATCGAGCGCGCCGACAACACGGCGCGGATTCTCGACGTGAAGTTCGAGATGCTCGAACACGGCGACAACGTGCCGGCCGAGTCGCTCGACTACTACCACTGGTCGGCCGTGCTGCGCTCGGTGTCGGGGTTCGAGGTCTATCGCAAAACCTACCGCGATGTCATCACGCCCGAGCGTGTCGCTGCACTGCTGATTCTGAATCGGGACTGGCCGCGCTCGCTCGCGGCGAGCATGGAGGAGGTGCAGCAGATCGTCTCGCGCGTGAGCCACGGTCGCTCCCCGCGGGCCGAGGCCCAGGCGCTGCGCTTGTCCACGGAGCTGCGCGATTGCAGCATTCGCGACATCCTGCGCGGCGGGCTGCATGCCTATCTGACGGCATTCCTTGCGCAGGTGAACGAGCTGGCCAGCATGATCAGCGAGGATTTCCTGTTGCCGATCGCCCCGGAGGCGACAGAGCCCGCGCCTACCGAAGCGTCGCAGAGCCAGTCGCAATCGTCGCCGCTCACGCAGGAGTAGGGTCTGCTCACATACGAACGGACGCTAACGCCTGGCGCCGGCTTGCGAGACCACGCGGTGCACGAAACGCAGCTTTTCGATGACGGCGTCCGCCAGCGCGAACGGGTAGCCGTCGTGCATGCCGAGGCTGCGGTTCAGGCTGTTCAGAACATACGTGAGTGGAAACCAGCGTTTCATCAGGTCATCGAAGCTGGCCTCCTCGATCGGCGTGCGATCGGTGAGCGTGGGCTCGTGCCGCGTTCGCGGGACGAGCACGAGGCCGCACGATGCCGCCGTATCGAGCGTATCGACCATATGCAGGTAATGAGCCCACGTTTCGGCCCAGTCTTCCCAGGGGTGCATCGTCGCATAAGCGCTGACGAATCGCCGCGACCAGTCGGCCGGGGCGCCTTGTGCGTAATGCCGCTTGAGCGCCTCGCCATAGTCGGTGCGCTCGTCGCCGAACATGCGGCGAAAGCGCGCAAGCCAGGGCGTGCAGGCGATCAGCCGATCGAAGTAGTAATGGCCGACCTCGTGCCGGAAGTGACCGAGCAGTGTCCTGTACTGCTCGCCGAGCGCGGCCCGTGTTTGCTCGCGGTACGCGTCGTCGGCTTCGGCCACATTGAGCGTGACGATGCCGTCGGCATGCCCCATCGTCACCGGCGCGTCGTCGCCCGTGCTGGCAAGGAAGTCGAACTGAAGCCCGTGTTCCGGGTCCGCCAAGCGCGAATCGACCGGCAGTCCCAGCGCGGACAGCGTATAGAGCAAGCGGCGCTTGGCCGTTTCGAGCCGGTACCAGTAGAGCCGGTTCTCGCCGACATCGAGGTCCGGGATCGTGCGCGTGAGTTGGCAGGCGCTGCACAGATCGGCTTCGTCGGCAGCGGGAATCATCCAGTTGCAGACGTGCTCGACCGCGTAGTTGCGGCAGGGCCGATAGCGCTCGCCGGCAGCCCCAGGGTGCAGACTCGACCATTGCGCGGCGGCGCTGCCTGCGCTCGCGTCCGTTTGGACCGCGTCGAACGCGCTGATCTCGCCGAGCTCGGGAACGTAGCCGAGCAGCGCGCCGCATTGCTCGCACAGGATGTTCTCGAAGAACACGAGGTTGTCGCACCGGTTGCAGTGGAAGGTTTTCATCGCTTGGGCTCGAAAGGGCGTGCGCGCGTCGGTCGTGTGAACGACGTGCAAACAGTATGCCGAATCCGGCCGGCGCCAATGAATCTTTGTATAGACCGACGGCCGCCGTGCCGTCCCACTCAAGGAGTCCAGTCGTGTCGATCCGCGTTGCACTGAACCACGTCACGCACTACCGCTATGACAGGCTGACGGCCCTCGGGCCTCAGGTTGTCCGTTTGCGGCCCGCCCCGCATTGCCGCACGCCGATCCTGTCGTATTCGCTGCGGGTCGAGCCCGAGGGACATTTCGTGAACTGGCAGCAGGATGCGTTTGCGAACTACCAGGCACGGCTTGTCATTCCCGAGAGGACACAGGCGTTCAAGGTGACGGTCGATCTCGTTGCCGAAATGGCGGTCTACAACCCGTTCGACTTCTTTCTCGAGCCGTACGCCGAGCAGTTTCCGTTCACGTATCCCGACGACCTTGCGCAGGAACTCGCGCCGTACCTCGTCAAGGCGGCGCCGACGCCCCAGTTTTCGGCGTTCGTTGCCAAGATCGACCGTACGCCGCGCGCCACCGTCGATTTTCTCGTTGATTTGAACCAGCAGTTGCAACGCAGGATTCGCTATCTGATCCGGATGGAGCCGGGCGTGCAAACGCCCGAAGAAACACTCGTGAACGGCTCGGGCTCGTGTCGGGATTCCGGGTGGCTGCTCGTTCAGACCTTGCGCGAACTCGGTTTGGCCGCGCGCTTCGTTTCGGGCTACTTACTGCAGCTCGCACCCGATACGAAGTCGGTCGACGGCCCGAGCGGGACCGAAGTCGACTTCACCGATCTGCACGCTTGGTGCGAAGTCTATTTGCCGGGCGCGGGATGGATCGGCTTCGATCCGACTTCGGGCCTGCTCGCGGGCGAGGGCCACATTCCGGTTGCCTGTACGCCAGAGCCGAAGAGCGCAGCACCCATCGCGGGTGCCCTCGACGAATGCGAAGTCGAATTCGACCATGCCATGTCGATTACGCGTGTGCTCGAGACGCCGCGCGTCACGAAGCCCTACAGCGAGCGCGAGTGGGGCGAGATCGATGCGGTGGGACGCGCCGTCGATGCCGAACTCGAAGCGATGGACGTGCGGCTCACGATGGGCGGCGAGCCGACCTACGTATCGGTACGCGACCGCGATGCCCCCGAATGGAACACCGACGCGCTCGGACCGACGAAACGCGGGTACGCCGTATCGTTGATGGAGAAGCTGCGCGCGCGCTACGGCGCGAACGGGTTTCTGCACGTCGGACAAGGCAAGTGGTACCCGGGCGAGCAATTGCCGCGCTGGGCGCTCTCGCTCTACTGGCGCAAGGACGGCGAGCCGTGCTGGCATGATCCCGCGCGTTTCGCGGACGAGCGCGAGCCGGGGCGCTACACGTCTGATGATGCCAAGCGCTTCATTACGCATCTTGCGCGCAAGCTGGCGGTCGATCCGCGCTTCGTGCAACCGGGTTACGAGGACACGTGGTACTACCTCTGGCGCGAGCGCCGGCTGCCTGTCAACGTCGATCCGTTCGATTCGCGTCTCGACGACGAGCTCGAGCGTGTGCGGCTGCGTCGTGTGTTCGACGCGGGCTTGTCCGCCGTGACGGGTTATGTGCTGCCGCTTGGCCGGGCGAGCGGCGCGGACGCGGCAACGGCGAAGGCGCGCTGGACGAGCGGCCCGTGGCGCCTGCGCGACGAGCGCATGTATTTGATTCCCGGCGATTCGCCGATGGGCTACCGGCTGCCGCTCGATTCGCTGCCGTGGGTATCGAAGACCGACTATCCGTGGCAGTACGAACATGATCCGTTCGCGCCGGCCGCGCCGCTGCGCAGTGCCGCCGCGTTGCGGACCCAGTACCAGGCGCACGCAACGGACACCCGAACGGCAGAACACCCGGGCGGCGCGACGCTGGGCGAAGTCGGCGTTGGCACCCCGCTGCAGCGGGGCGAATCGGCAGCAAACGTCATGCGCACCGCGCTGTGCGTCGAGGCACGGGACCCGGCGCGCGCGGCGGGGCCAAGAGTCGAAGACGAGGCGATCGGCGGCGGGAACCGGCTGCTGTATGTCTTCATGCCGCCCTTTGCTGCGCTCGATGACTACCTCGATCTGCTTGCAGCGGTGGAGGCGAGCGCGGCCGAACTCGACGTCGCGGTGATCGTGGAGGGCTACCCGCCGCCGCGCGATCCGCGGCTGAAGATGCTGCAGGTGACACCCGACCCTGGCGTGATCGAGGTGAATATCCACCCGGCCGCGAACTGGGCAGAACTCGTCGACCATACGGCTTTTCTTTACGAGGCCGCGCACGCGTCCTATCTGTGCCCGGAAAAGTTCATGCTCGATGGCCGCCACACGGGCACGGGCGGCGGCAACCACCTGGTACTCGGCGGTGCCACGCCGGCCGACAGTCCTTTCCTGCGTCGGCCGGATCTGCTCGCAAGCCTGATTGCCTATTGGCTCAATCATCCGTCGTTGTCCTACCTGTTTTCGGGCCTTTTTATCGGGCCGACGAGTCAGGCGCCACGCGTCGATGAGGCGCGCAACGATCAGCTCTACGAGTTGGAGATCGCGTTTCGCGAGCTGCGGCGCCAACTGGATGCGCATGGGGGCGTCGAAGCAGGTGCAGCGGTTCCGCCCTGGCTCATCGACCGTGCTTTGCGCAACCTGCTGATCGACGTGACGGGCAATACGCACCGCACCGAGTTCTGCATCGACAAGCTCTATTCGCCCGATGGCCCGACAGGGCGGCTCGGGCTGCTCGAATTGCGCGGCTTTGAAATGCCGCCGCATGCGCGCATGAGTCTCGCCCAACAGTTGTTGCTGCGCGCGCTCGTCGCCAAGTTCTGGAAGACGCCTTATACGACTCGCCTGACGCGCTGGGGGACCGCGTTGCACGACCGCTTCCTGCTCGGCACGTTCGTGCAGATGGATTTCGACGATGTGCTCGCCGATCTGCGCGATGCCGGCTACGCGTTCGACGCGCAGTGGTTTGCGCCGCATTTTGAATTCCGCTTCCCGCTCGTGGGCGAGTTGCATGCGAACGGCGTGTCGATGACGCTGCGCAGTGCACTCGAACCTTGGCACGTGATGGGCGAGGAGGGGGCAGCGGGCGGTACGGTCCGCTATGTCGACTCGTCTGTCGAGAGGATGGAGGTGCGCGTACTGGGCGGCAACGATAACCGCCATGTCGTGACCGTGAACGGACAGGCGTTGCCCTTGCAGCCGACGGGCCGTGCCGGCGAATATGTGGCCGGCGTGCGCTATCGGGCCTGGCGCCAGGCGGCATCGCTGCATCCGACGATCGGTGTGCATGCACCGCTCACGTTCGACCTCGTCGATTCGTGGACAGGGCGCTCGATCGGCGGATGCCAGTATCATGTCGCACATCCGGGCGGTCGTAACTATCAGACGTTCCCGGTGAACGCGTACGAGGCCGAGAGCCGGCGCCGCGCGCGCTTCTTCGCGCACGGGCATACGCCGGGCTCGGTCGACGTGCGAGCGGCCACGCGCAGCCTCGAATTTCCGTTCACGCTCGATTTGCGGCGGGAGGGCGCTTGAGGGGCACGTTCCGCTTGATACGCCTATCCGATTGATCCGTTTCACTGAGTACACCGAATCTTGGCTTTCCAGTCGACTTTGCCGTTCGATACCACCGCCGCGTCGGCCGAAGCGCTCGAACGCGCGCGGGCCGAAGCGCTCGCGCTGTCGCGC
>CBJMQH010000196.1:0-9258 GCA_966431825.1 uncultured Trinickia sp. | reverse complement strand
CGATCTGCCTGTCGTGCTCGTCGTCGGCATGCGTCTCGGGTGCATCAGCCACGCGCTGCTCACAGCCGAAGCGGTTGCGCGTCGCGGCTTGCCGCTCGCAGGCTGGGTCGCGAACCGGATCGATCCGGCCATGCGCTACGCCGACGAAAATATCGACGCGGTGCGCAGCTGGCTCGAGCGCGAGCATGGCGTACCGCTCATCGGCACGATCGCCCATATGAACCCCGTGTCGGCCGATGCCGCCGCGGACCAACTCGACATTGACACCCTGCTCGCGCGGCTCGCTCACGATGAGCGCCGCCGGCCTTGAACGAACCACCGCCCACGAGGATTGACGACATGACCCAAATTCAAGGGGCCGACACCGCATCGGCCACGACGAGCGCTTCGAGCACCCAGGCCGCGGCACGCTGGCGCGTAGCCGACATCGTGGCGCTCTACGAACTGCCGTTCAACGATCTGCTGTTCCGCGCGCAGCAGGTGCACCGCGAGCATTTCGATCCGAACGCCGTGCAGCTCTCGACGCTGCTGTCGATCAAGACGGGCGGCTGCGAAGAGGACTGCAAGTACTGCGCACAATCGTCGCACTACGACACGGGCCTGAAGGCGGAAAAGCTGATGGACGTCGAAGACGTGCTGAAGGCCGCCCGCGCCGCGAAAGAAAACGGCGCGACGCGGTTTTGCATGGGCGCGGCCTGGCGCAGCCCGAAAGAGCGGCACATGGAGCCGATCGCCGAGATGATCCGAGGCGTGAAGTCGCTCGGGCTCGAAACCTGCATCACGCTCGGCATGCTCGAAGAGAACCAGGCGAAGCAGCTCGCCGATGCCGGGCTCGACTACTACAACCACAACCTCGACACGTCGCCCGAGTTCTATGGGCAGATCATCTCGACGCGCACCTACCAGGATCGCCTCGACACGCTCGAACGCGTGCGCGACGCGGGCATCAACGTCTGCTGCGGCGGCATCGTCGGGATGGGCGAGTCGCGCCGCGAGCGCGCCGGGCTCATCGCTCAACTCGCGAACATGGACCCGTACCCCGAATCGGTGCCCATCAACAACCTCGCACAGGTCGAAGGCACGCCGCTCGCCGGGACCGATCCGATCGATCCGTTCGAGTTCGTTCGCACGATCGCGGTGGCACGCATCACGATGCCGCGCGCGATGGTGCGCCTCTCGGCCGGCCGCCAGCAGATGGACGAAGCGCTGCAGGCGCTCTGCTTCGCAGCCGGTGCGAACTCGATCTTCTACGGCGACGTGCTGCTGACGACGGGCAACCCGCAAGTCGAAAACGACCGCAAGCTGCTCGCGCGGCTCGGCATGCGCGCCGAAAACGCGGGGCAACTGCCGCGCGAATCCGACCCGTGCGCGAAGGGCTGCGGCAGCAACTGACGTAATACCCGCCCGACGCTTCAGGCGGGCTGGCGCGCACGCTCCGTCGCAGCGTGCGCGCGGAAGAACGAGACGACCTCGCGCAGCGTCTGCGATTGGTCTGCCATCGCGTCGGCGGCGGCCGATGCTTCTTCCACGAGCGCGGCGTTCTGCTGCGTGACCTGATCCATCTGCGTCACCGCGACATTGACTTGCTCGATGCCGCGACGCTGCTCGTCCGATGCCGCGCTGATCTCGCCCATCAGATCGGAGACGCGCTTGGTGGCCTGAACGACCTCGTCCATCGTACGACCGGCTTCGTCGACGAGCGCCGTCCCGGCGCTCACGCGCTCGACCGACGCCGTAATGAGCCCCTTGATCTCCTTGGCCGCGTTCGCGCTGCGTTGCGCGAGCGTACGGACTTCGCCGGCCACGACCGCGAACCCGCGGCCCTGTTCGCCCGCGCGTGCCGCCTCGACCGCGGCATTCAGCGCCAGGATGTTCGTCTGGAATGCGATCCCTTCGATCACCGAAATGATCTGCGAAACCTGCTCCGAACTCTGCGCAATCTCACGCATCGTTTCGACGACGCGGCCAACGACATCGCCGCCGCGCATCGCCGTTTGCGACGCGTTGGCGGCAAGCCCGTTGCCTTGCGTCGCGTTGTCGGCGTTCTGCTTCACGGTCGCCGTCAGCTGTTCCATGCTCGCCGCCGTCTCTTCGAGCGATGCGGCCTGTTCCTCGGTGCGCTGGCTCAGATCGGTGTTGCCGGCCGCGATCTGCGCAGACGCGGTGGCGATGCTGTCGCTGCCGTGACGCACGCGTCCGACGATATCGCCGAGTCGCTCGGTCATATCCTTCAGCGCAAAGAGAAGCTGGCTCATCTCGTCGCGCCCGGCCGCGTCGATCCTGGCCGTCAGGTCGCCCGAAGCAACGGTCTGGACGACGCGCACGGCATCCTTCACCGGTTCGACGATACTGCGCGCAATCATGATCGCGGCGGCAGCAGCGGCCACCACGGCGAGCACGACGAGGCCGATCGTCATTGCGGTCGCCGAATGAAATCGCTCGGCGCCCGCGGCCACCTCCTGCTGCGCGCCGTTATGGTTCAGGTCGACATCCTGCGCGATGAGGCCGGTCACCGCCGAAAAAGCTTTCGTCGATACACCGGTCGCCAGCGCACGCGCCTCGGCGAATCCCGCTTCGCCCTGATCGGAAAGCGCGATCACCTTTGCGTCCTCGGGCTGATAGAGCAGCCAGGCTGCCTTGATAGCATCGAACATCTTCTGCTCTTCCGGCGAGGAAACGAGCTTGCCGTACTCGGCGAGTTGCTTGTCGAAGTCGGCCGCATTCTTATCGTGCGCCGCTTTCAATTGCACCCGTGCCGACGGGTCCGTCTCGAGCAAATAGCGCAATGTGGTGCGCCGTAGATCGTTCGCCGATGCCCGAACATTGCCGAGCGCTTCGACGCTCGGCAACCAGTTGTCCGCGAGCGCGCGCGAACCGTCATATATGCGGGAAGCCTGAACGAGTCCGAGAATACCGACCAGACACACGGCGACAAGCGTTGCGCCAAAGCCCGCTGCGAGTCGGGTACCAATCTTGATGTTTGCTAACAGCTTCATGCTTTTTTCTTCCCGGCCGAAAGCGGTAACCGGGCCATTGACAGGTGATTCAGATCCGACAAAAACAGGTGATGATCTTGTCGTCGCAATTGGTCATACGAATTGTGCCGTATGCCCAATTGCTTAACGGCAGAATTGCGTGAAGCTTGATGCCGCTTATCATGAAAAACGAGTCCACATGCGGCTACCCGAGTGATGGAACCGTAATGACGGTACTAATTCTTCGAACCGTTCAGACTATCGCGATTACTTGATTCGAGTAATGATGTACTAAGGCGACGGCATCCAATACGTTTTACTTGACATCTTCCAATTGCACCGAAATCGGACCGGCCACGCGCACGCCCCAAGCAGAATGCAGCCCGACGCCCGATCAGGCCGGGACGGGCTGCCGCGCCTCGCCCGGCTCGTCGCGAAAGCGCAGCGGCGCGGCGCAGCGGATCAACGTATCGACGAGGTGCTTGCCGCGCGGCCACGGCCCGAAGCCGGCCGCGGTATTGATATGGCCCGCGTCGCCGAGGTTCACGAATGCGCCCCCGAATCGGCGTGCGAGCTCGCGCGAATCGGCGAGCGACATCCAGGGATCGCTTTCGCTGCCGACGACGATCGACGGTACGCCGAGTCGCTGCGCCAAGAACTGTCCCGCGTAGGCGAACTTGCGCGGACTCGCCGGCGCGACGAACAAGGCGCCCACCACATGTTCCGCATGCGCATGCGTCAGCAGCGCGTGCGCGGCGGCGAGACAACCGAAGCTATGCGCAGCCAGTATGAAGGGGCCACGCTCGCGTGCAAGCAACGCGCTGACCGCCTGGGCCCAGCGCGCCAGATGCGGTGCGTCCCAATCCTCCTGCTCGACACGCAGCGCGTGGGCGAACTGCCGCTCGAGCCAGCTCTGCCAATGCGCGCCCTCGCTTCCGTGCAGGCCCGGCACCGTGACGAGCCGGGGCGGCCAAGCCGACTTGCTGCATTCAGCCATGATGGTCCTCGCGAGAAGTACCGTTGCGACGGTTCATTCTCACGCCCGCCCCGATGCCGCCCAACCAATTTGTCCTGCTTAGCTTATCTGGACGCTGCGCCGCTCGCGCACCGGAGCCCGAACGAGCACGTAGAATGATGGGCCATGAAGATCCTGTTCTACGCGCCGCAGGGCGCCGAGCCCGACGCTTGGCTCGCCTCGCTGTCCCAAGCGCTGCCGCAGGCGCAGTTTCGCGTCTGGCAGCCGGGCGACATCGGCTACGCCGACTATGCGATCGTCTGGCGGCCGCCGGCCGAACTGTTCGCGCCGCGCGACGGCTTGCGCGCCGTTTTCGTGCTTGGCGCGGGCGTCGACGCGCTGTTTGCGCTCGAGACCGCCGCACCGGGTACGCTGCCGCGCGGCGTGCCGATCGTACGGCTCGAAGATAGCGGAATGGCAGAACAGATGGCGCAATACGCGACTTACTCGGCCCTGCGCTATATGCGTCGCTTCGACGAGTACGATCGTGCGCAGCGGTGCGCCGTGCCGAACTGGCAGCCGCTCGAACCGCATTCGCGTGCCACGTTCACGGTCGGCGTGCTCGGACTCGGCGCGCTGGGCGCACACGTAGCCGCCACGCTCGCCGTCATGGGTTTTCCCGTGCGCGGTTACAGCCGGTCGCGCAAGACGATCGAAGGCGTTGCGACCTACGCGGGTCCTGCCACCCCGGGGGCCGCTGCGCTAGCGCCGTTCCTCGACGGCGTGAGGCTGCTCGTGAATCTGCTGCCGAGCACGCCGGAAACGGCGGGTATCCTCGATGCGCGAACGTTCGCTCGGCTGGCGCCGGGCGCTTACCTGGTCAATCTCGCACGCGGCGCTCACCTCGTGGAAGCCGATTTGCTGGCGGCGCTCGCCGATGAACGGTTGGCCGCCGCGACGCTCGACGTGTTCGGCATCGAGCCGCTGCCCGCCGACCACCCGTTCTGGCACCATCCGCGCATCACGGTGACGCCGCACATCTCGGCTTTGACGCTGCGCGAACCGAGCGTGGCGCAGATCGCCGGCAAGATCGCAGCGCTTTCGCGCGGCGAGCCCGTGAGCGGCGTCGTCGATCGGGCGCGCGGCTACTGACGCGCAGCCTGCGCATGCATTGAATCGTTCCACGAAAAATCAAACTGGAGACACGAGATGTCCACCCTTCCGAGAGCAGTCAAGATCGTCGAAGTCGGCCCCCGCGACGGCCTGCAGAACGAAAAGCAGTTCGTGCCGACCGAGGTCAAGATCGACCTCGTGAACCGGTTGTCGGCGGCCGGGTTCAAGAATGTCGAAGCCGCATCGTTCGTCTCGCCGAAGTGGGTACCGCAGATGGCCGACGGCGCCGAAGTGATGGCCGGCATCGAGCGCCGCCCGGGCACGGTGTACTCGGTGCTGACGCCGAACATGAAAGGCTTGGAAGGCGCCCTCGCCGCGAAGGCCGACGAGATCGTGATCTTCGGTGCGGCGAGCGAGGCGTTTTCGCAGAAGAACATCAACTGCAGCATTGCCGAAAGCATCACGCGCTTCGAACCCGTCGCACGCATGGCGAAAGAGCACGGCCTGCGAGTGCGCGGCAGCGTCTCGTGTGCGCTCGGCTGTCCTTACCAAGGCGATGTGCCGGTGCCCGCCGTGGTCGATGTCGTGCAACGCCTCGCGTCGCTCGGCTGCGACGAAATCGACATCGCCGATACGATCGGCGTCGGCACGCCCAAGCGCACACGCGAGGTCTTTGCGGCCGTCACGAAGGTATTTGCGCGCGAGCAGCTGTCGGGACATTTCCACGACACCTACGGTCAGGCCCTCGCGAACATCTACGCGGCGCTGCTCGAAGGCATCGAGATCTATCACGCCTCGGTGGCCGGGCTCGGCGGTTGTCCTTACGCGAAGGGCGCAACCGGTAACGTCGCGACCGAAGACGTGCTCTACATGATGAACGGCCTCGATATCGAAACGGGCATCGATCTCGCGCAAGTGGTGGCGATCGGCGACTTCATCTCGAACGCGATCGGCCGCGCCAACGTGTCGCGCGCCGGACGTGCGCTGCTCGCCAAGACGAAGGGCGACGCAGCGTGCTGAACACGAAAGCGTTGAGCGCTTGATAACCCGTTTGATACCCCGCTTGATACTCCGCTCGACGCCCCTTCCCCATCGAAAGACGTTTCGACAAGCCAAATGACGAATCAGGACGCTTCCTCCTTCGACGCCGACGACGCCTCGGAGCCGCTCGCGGCGCTGCCCGAAAGCGCGCGGCGCGTCGCGCTGCTGCTGCGCGAGCGCGGACATGAAAAGCCCGTGGTCATGCTGCCGGCCACGGGCAAAACCTCGGCCGAGGCGGCGGCCGGCCTCGGTTGCTCGGTCGCGCAAATTGCGAAATCGATTCTATTCCGCCGGCGCGACGACGATGCGCCCGTGCTAGTGATCGCGAGCGGCGCGAATCGCGTCGACGAAGCATTGGTCGAGCAGCATGTCGGTGCCGTCGCGCGTGCCGATGCCAAATTCGTGCGCGAGAAGACCGGCTATGCCATCGGCGGCGTCTGCCCGATCGGCCATCTGACGCAACCCGTCACGCTGATCGATGCCGATCTGCTCGCGCTCGACAGCCTCTGGGCCGCTGCCGGCCATCCGCATGCGGTGTTCAACCTGAGCCCGCAGGAACTGATCGCGCTGACGGCCGCGCCCGTCGTCAACATTGCATTGCGAGGATAGAAAGTACGGTCATGCAGGACAAACCATTGAAGATTGCCGTGCTGTTCGGCGGTACGAGCGAGGAGCGCGAGGTCTCGGTCGCCTCCGGTGCGCAGGTCGTTCAGGCGTTGCGCTCCGCCGGGCACACGGTGCTTGCTGTCGACACGGCGCGCGGTCTGCTCGCCGGCGAAGAGGAGCGGCGCTTTTTGGAAGCGCGCGTGGAGGCAGCGCCGCCGACGGCCGATGCGCTCGCGCTCGTGCGTGCTGCCGGCGGCGGCGTCCTGAGCTCGCCATCGCTCGCCGATGTCGATGTCGTGTTCCTCGCGCTGCACGGCGGCACGGGCGAGGACGGGACCGTGCAAGCCATGCTCGATCTCGCGAGCCTGCCTTATACGGGGAGCGGCCACGTCGGCAGCGCGCTCGCGATGGACAAGGATGTGGCGAAGCGGCTCTTCGTTGCGGCCGGCATCCCCACGGCGCCCTGGCTCATGGCACCGGCGGACCCGCGCATCGTCGAGAAAACGATCGGCTATCCGCTGATCGTGAAGCCGAACCGGCAGGGCTCGACGGTCGGGCTCTCGATCGTCCGGCATCCCGATGCGCTCGATGCCGCGATAGAACGCGCCGGCCAGTACGACCGGGAAGTGATGATCGAACAGTTCGTGGCGGGTCGCGAGATTACCGTCGGCGTGCTCGACGATCGGCCGCTCTCGGTCGGCGAGATCGTAATCGCCCCGGAGACCGTGTTCGACTACGCATCGAAGTACCAGCCCGGTGCCGTGAGCGAGGTCTTTCCGGCCGATTTGCCCGAGGCGATTGCCGAGCGCGCGAAAGCGCTCGCGCTGGCAGCGCATCGCACGCTGAAGCTCGAAGGCTACAGCAGAACCGACTTCCGGCTCGATGCCGAGGGCGGGCTCTGGTGCCTCGAAGTGAATACGTTGCCGGGGATGACGGCGACGAGCCTCTTGCCGCAATCGGCGCAAGCGGTCGGCATCGGTTTCGCTGAGCTGTGCGAACGGATTTGCCGGCTCGCCATCGAGCGCCACCGCACGGCCAAGCGGGCGAACGACAGGCCGTAACGCGGCATACGGCGGCGACCAAAAAAGAAAGCCGTCCATCACTCGATGATGAACGGCGCAATTTCCGACGTGATCAGCGTCGAGTTGATGATACCGAGGCGCGCGGAGCCGACGCATCGGTGATTTCCCTGCAATTGGGCGACGCGACCTTTCAGTCTGCCTGGCAGGCCCGCGCGCCGGCGCGGGCCGCGCCGTGCGCCGCCGTCGGCCCCGTAGCCGAGCTTCGCCGTTCGGGCACGATACGCCAACCCAGATTCACCCCGGCCGCCGCGAGCAGGATCAGGATCGCGCCGAGCACCTGGATCCAGGCGAGCGCCTGTCCGAACGCGATGCGGTCGACGATGATCGCGACGACCGGGTAGATGAACGACAGTGCACCCGTCATCGCGGTCGGCAGCTTCTGAATTGCGCCGTACAGCAGGACATACATGAGCCCGGTGTTGACGATGCCGAGCGTGGCGAGTTGCAGCCAATGCACGCCCGTCGTCGGGAGTAGCGGGTAGTTCACGAACGGCGCGAGCATGAATGCACCGAGCGTCACCTGAATCAATGCGATCAGATGCGGCGCGGTACCCTTGAGCCGCTTCGTGATGATCGATGAAATCGCGTAGAAGAACGCGGCGCCGAGCGCGTAGCCGATCCCTTCCAGATACTGCCCCGGCACGGCGAGCACACGAGGCTCGACGCGCACGACCAGCACGAGCCCGGCGAACGCGAGCGCAAGCCAGAGGGCGGTGGAGCGCGTGATCCGCTCGCGAAAGACGATGGCGCCGAGCACGACGAGCATGAACGGCTGTGTGTTGTAGGCGGCCGTTGCCATCGAAATCGAAGCACGCGAGTAGGCAGCGAACAAGAGGACCCAGTTCGCGACGATCGCGGCACCGCCGGCCGCAGCGAGCGCGACGGTGCGCCATGACAGCGCGTCGCGCCGCAGCAGGCCGAGCCCCGCGCAAACCAGCGCGAGCGTTGCCGCGCCGAATACGCAGCGAATGAAAACGACGTTCTGCGCCGACTGACCGGATGCCACGACGAGCCAACCGATCGTGCCCGACATCAGCATCGCGGCAACCATCTCAGCGGCGCCGCGGCGGATTTCCTGTTGAGCCATGCTTCCCTCGCTTGGGTTACGCGTGTTCTTTACGCGTGCTCTCGATGCAAATCAGTCTACAGCCCGCGAGCACGCGAAAACATGGCTAAACTTAGGCAAACTGAGCGTTTGGCCTTTCGTTCGAAGGCCAAACCGTTTCCGCTCTGTCGCATTACTGAATACTTCTCTGTTGGGCAAGCGATATGCAACTCGACGAAACCGATCGCGCGCTGCTGCGCGCCCTGGCTGAAGACGCCCGCACACCTGTTGCCGATCTGGCACGGCAGATCGGGCTTTCGGCACCGAGTACGGCCGAGCGGATGCGTCGCCTGGAGGCGCAGGGCGTGATCGGACGCTATACGGTCGAGATCGACCCGCGTGCGCTGGGCTTCACGTTGCAGGCGATCGTGCGCGTGAAGC
>CBJMQH010000195.1:0-9264 GCA_966431825.1 uncultured Trinickia sp. | reverse complement strand
GCGTCTATCGTGTAGGGTCCACGCGGAGCGTCGGAGCGGCCAGGACCACGTGCGTCGTAGCGCAACACGCGGAACGCGCGCGCGAACGCGTCGATTTGGGGCGACCAGAGCGAAACGTCGCTGCCGAGCGCATGCGCGAGCACGAGCCAGGGCGCATTGCGGTGCTGACCGCCGTCGATTCGATAGTAGAGACGCGTGCCGTTGACCGAGGCGTAAGGCATGACTGCACTCCTGTCGATTGAGATGCGGGTATTGTCCTATAACGCGACAGGCAGCATGCGCCGCCAAAACATGGAACAATGGCCGTCGCCGCGCAAGACGGCAATCGTTAAGAAACGGGGCACCCGCACGACGACGCGCGCCCAGGCCAGGATAGGAGTACGAGAGTGAAAAGCGGATCGAAAGCAAAAAACAAGGCCGAACCGACGGCCAAGCGCAAGAAGACCGATGCCAAGGTTGACGTCGATATCGCGGCTGCCGAGCCTGCCGTGTCGGTCCGCGCGAACGCGGCGCCCGGGCGCCCCACGCGCGAGGAAGCCGAAGATGCGATCCGCGTGCTGCTGCGCTGGGCAGGCGACGATCCGCAGCGTGAAGGTCTCATCGACACGCCGGCCCGCGTCGCGCGAGCCTACGAGGAATTTTTCTCGGGCTATAGCGTCGATCCACGCGAAATCCTGGCACGGACGTTCTCGGAAGTCGACGGCTACGACGAGATGGTCGTGCTCAAGGACATCCGCTTCGAAAGCTATTGCGAGCACCATATGGTGCCGATCATCGGGCGCGCGCACGTTGCCTACCTGCCGCGGCACCGCGTGGTGGGCATCTCGAAGCTGGCGCGGCTTGTCGATGCGTTCGCGAAGCGGCTGCAGATCCAGGAGAAGATGACGGTTCAGATCGCCGACACGCTGAACGAGGTCCTGCAACCGGACGGGGTCGGCGTGATCCTCGAAGCCGCGCACCAATGCATCACGACGCGCGGCGTGCACAAGCCCGGCGTCGCGATGGTCACCTCGCGCATGCTCGGCGCGTTCCGCGACGACGCCTCGACGCGACGCGAATTCCTCGCCATCGTCAACAGCCCGTCGACGCTGAACGTGCCCAATGCCTGAAGCCGATTGTTCGGTCGGCCCCGGCGACATGCCTGTCGCCGGGCCAACCGCCGATCGGTTGCCAGACGATGGATCCGCGCGGATCAGCCGGTTTGAGCGGGCACGCCAGCATGCCGCGCGGCCCCTATCGCGTGATCGTGAACGAAGGCGAACTCGTGACCTGATTCCGATCGGTAGTAGAGGCGATAGCCAAGGCGGCGCAACGCTGCGATGGCATCGAGCGTCTCGTGCACCCGGTACCCGTACATGGCGTGATGGAATTCGACCATCAATTGGGTCGGCCTTGCAGGGCAATCGCCGAGCGCTTTCACCACCTCGTACTCGGTGCCCTCGACATCCATTTTGATGATGTCGACGTGCGTGTGGCCGAGCTGCCCCATGATGGTTTGCAGGTCGTTCACCGGCGCGATCGTTGGCTCTCCTGTTGAACTATCGTTTTTCTTGGCCGTGAACGAAACGTGCGCCGGATTGACGGGGGGATAGAAGGTTATTTCGCCGTTCTTCGCGGCGATACCGATGGGATGGAAGCGGAACCCGGACGGTAAGTCTTGTCGTTCGATCCATTTCATTGATTTGGGGGTGGGGTCGAACGCCTCCACCTTGCATTCGAATGCGTTGATCAGCGCCAGGTCGAACGTAATGTCTTCCCCTACACCGAACGAATAAACGATTGCGTCGCGAGTGGTCAGCGACGGAAGCACGGGCCAACCGCCGTAGCTCGAACCGAGAACGATATAGTCCACGTCAATATCGAGCTCGATAAAGAAGTCTCTGCCGATCGCCGTCCCCACAACGCGCTTTGCCAGGCTTTTCAATCTCATTGTCACCTACCGGTTGGAATTCGCTGATCAAGGGCCGGGAAGCAAGGCAACAAGCATGCCAATCCTTGAAACCCGAGATACGCGTTGCCGGTGGCGTGTCCACACGTCTTGCACATGCGATGTTCCCGTTACAGGCGGGCGTGTTACGCCTTGCATGCGAAACACTTTCCTGATGAGATAGCCGTCTCGGAAACGCTTCTTCGGATGGGACGCTTCTTCCCTCCGTCACAGCTCCCCGATGGGCCTCCCCCGTCAGCATTTCGCTGCCGTACCCCTATCCGTATAAAGGACCGCAACATGAAGATGAGCGCATTCGCATTTGGCACGACCAATTGGGCAGAAGTCGAAGCGACGGAGCACCCTGGCGAGCAAGGTGCGGCGAAATGGCGAACACGCTTCTTCGGTGAAGAGCCCAATCAAATCCGCGTGCGAATGGTCGAATACACGCCGGGTTACCTTGCGGACCATTGGTGCAAAAAAGGACATATCCTTTTCTGCCTCGAAGGCGAATTGGAAACGACGCTCGAAGACGGACGCAAATTCGTCCTGACGCCCGGCATGAGCTATCAAGTGGGCGACAATGCCGAAGCTCACCAGTCGTACACCAAAGTCGGTGCCAAGCTTTTTATCGTGGATTGATCTTTCGAGAAAGCGCCCCGCCAGTCATTCACCCTGCGGGTCGGCTGCCACCGGCGTCCCGTAGTCTCGCAGCTGCCGGCCTTGCAGCGCTATCGGCGAGCCCTTGCACGACCTCTTACTCGGCGCCCTCGACATCCATTTCGAGGATATCGATTCGCGTATGTCCGAGTTGCGCCAACACGTTAAGCCGCCCCATGGCGGCGACATGAACTAGACACAATATTCTCTCCAGCAAAGCAGTTCTCCCCTCCGGCAAACGCGTCGCGCTTGGCGCCAATCAATAATCCTACTGATCGTTACAGTCTGTTTCGAGTTGTTACAGGACCACTGTAAGGACGGTTGTCGCGCACGCCATCGCGCAGCACGCGACAGGCACACTCTTTTGTCCACCAGAGAAGTCAGAACGGAAATTGCAATGAGCAAGAGCGAATACAGGGCGGTTTCGAATCCAGGGTTTGGCGCGCGGGTAACGGCAGCCGAGATGCGATCAGAATTGGAAGTTGACGCAATTCGAGCGAAACGTCGACGGGCCGAGCGCCCGTCGAGGTCGAAAGCTGCGCTCGCCGTGATGACCGCGGTCATGCTGTCGGCCGGATATGCACATGCAGACAACTTGGCTGTAGGCGGCACGAATGTTTCGAGCGCAGTTGGCTCCGCACCCGCCGCCTCGAACAACACCGGCACGAGCGGAAATGGCGCAACAGCGGGCAGCGATTCCACCGCGTTCAATACGGCGGTAGGCAATAACACCAATGCAGCAGGTGGCGGTGCGACGGCACTCGGCGACAATGCGCAAGCCAATGGCAATCTTGCAACGTCAATCGGGCGCACTTCGGCAGCGACCGGGACGGGGGCAACAGCCTTGGGCGGTTCCGCTGTCGCCAACGGCACGAACACCATCGCAATCGGCAGCGGCAGTTCGGCAACGGGTCTCGGTGCGATTGCGGAAGGCCCGGGTGCCGTCGCAAACGGTGGCGCAGGCGGCAGCGTCGCGATTGCGATCGGGAGTGGCGCGAGGGCAACATCGGCTACGCCTGCCTCACCGATTGCGCTCGGCGTCAATGCAGCGGCAGTCAACGGCGAAGCCGTTGCCATCGGCAATAGCGCCGTAGCGCAAGGGAACGGCTCCATTTCCATGGGTGTCAGTGCGAACGCGGCAGTAGCGGGCACGGTCGCACTGGGCGGCCTGTCGCAGGCAACGGGCGCAAACTCCATTGCAATCGGCAATGCCGCCGTGGCCTCGATCGCAGAATCGACGGCGCTCGGGTCGGGTGCCGTCACTCGCGCGGCGACGAACGTGAGCAGCGTCACGCTGAACGGGGTGACCTTCGGCGGCTTCGCCGGCGCGACGCCGACCGGCGTCGTGAGCATCGGCGCCGTCGGACAGGAACATCAGCTGCAAAATGTCGCCGCGGGGCAAATCAGTGCCACCAGCACGGATGCGGTTAACGGCTCGCAGCTTTTCTCGGTTGCATCGGCGGTCGCGGCGCTGTCGACCAATCTGACGTCGCTGACAACGACGGTCAATACGATCTCGACCTCCGGATCGAATGGCTCGGTTGCAGATGCGTCCGACACGGCCGTTGGCAGAAATTCGGTCGTGGCGGCTCAGAACGGAACAGCTGTCGGTAGCGGTTCGAACGTGACCGGCGCGAACTCGACGGCAGTCGGCGCCAACAGCACGGCCACGGCGAAGAATTCGGTGGCCCTCGGTGCAAATTCCGTTGCGGACCGGGACAACACTGTTTCGGTCGGTTCGCCGGGAGCCGAACGTCAGATCACCAACGTTGCAGACGGCACGGCACCCACCGACGCTGTGAACGTGCGCCAGTTGAATAGCGCAGTCAACAGTGTTCGCGATGAAGTGCAGAAATATCGCCGCGATGCGAATGCCGGCACGGCATCCGCAATCGCAATGGCGAATTTGCCGCAAGCTGTGTTGCCCGGTGAAGAGGTCGTGGCATTCGGCGCGGGCAACTATGGCGGGCAGTCGGCAATGGCGCTCGGCTTGTCGGTTGCTACGCAACGTTGGATGGTCAAGGGCTCAGTCACGACGAGCGTGTCCGGCCATGGTTCTGTGGGCGCCGGCGCGGGCGTGGGTTACCGGTGGTGATCTGATCCGATAGGCGGCATGCGCCATGCAATGCGCCGCAGTGCGCGAGCACTGCGGCGTCTTTCACGCAGCATGCGGTCGATTGCATTGCATGCGATGCCGTGGCCATGGCGGGCTCATAGAAAACATACCCAGAGGTCAGGACTGAACGCTGTTAGAAAAGCGATACATTCGCCACGGGGAGACCATACTGAACGCCGAAGAAATGCAGCAACGCTTGATGCTTTCCGCCGAAAGAGAGGCACTCTCGCGCCTGCTCGAGTTCGCCAAGAACCGCGACAGCCATCAGGCTGCTCGCGTTGCCAATTTCCTGCTTGCATGGTGGAACCCGGAAAAATACGGGCGCTTCGACTTACTCGACTCATGGGCGCTCGACGAAAGCATCCGGAAGGACCTCGTTACCGTGTTCGACCTCATCAGTCACGTTGCGTCATATCCCGATACGCTGGGCTACAAGGAACAGTTCGAATCGTTGGTCCGCCATTCTCGCCCCGGTACGGGCGAGTGACGATCCCGCAGTCTTTATCGTGGACTGATCAGTCAGCGCGACGCATGCCTAACCGCGGCGATTCTCTTTGGCCGCGCAGCCTGCTCGCGCCATCGACCGCAATCAACGCCACGGCGCCAAGCACACACGCTAACCCGGCCCATTGCACGGGCATCATCGTCTCGTGCAACCACAGTGCCGCCAGCACTGCCGCCGACACCGGAACGAGCGCCGTCAATGCACTTGCCTGCGCGCCTTCGATACGCGCCGAGCCCGCAAACCACAGCAGGAATCCACCCACCGTCGGCACGAGCGCGTAATACACCACGCAGCCCAGCGCCGGCGCATCGAACGCCAAGGCCCACGGCCGCTCGAACAACGCCGGTACGAGCGACAATGCGAGCCCGATGCCAGCCATCAGTGTCGAGGTCTGCAGCGCCGACATCGACACGTTCAATCGCTTGTTGAGCAGAATAAAGACCCCTTCGCATAGCACCGCCGCGAGCACCAGCAGATCGCCCGCGATCGTTGCAGCCGTGCCGCCGTCGGCAGCGGGTGCGCCCACCGTGCACGCAAGCACACCCGCCGTGGCGAGACCCACGGCCGCCAGCGTGAACATCCCAGGCCGCTCGCGCAATGCCACCACCGAAATCAACGCAGCCACGGCCGGCAGGCAGCCGGCAATGACACCGGCATCGGTCGCAGAAGTGTGCCGCATGCCCGCCAGCAGCAAGACCGTATAACCGACGCTGCCCGACGCTGCCTGGACGATCACGAGCAATGCGTCACGCAGCCCAAGGCGTGGCCACCTCTCGCCTCTTAGCCGCATCGCCATAACGAACAACGGGAACGCAATTGCGAACCGCAGCGCAGTTGCCGCGAACGGCGGCAGGCCATGCGCAATCAGTTTGCTCGCCACCATCGTGCTGCCCACGCCGACCATCGCCAGCGCGCAAAACAAGAAACCCATCCAGCGTGCACCCATCTGCCCTCTCCTCATGTCTTCACGGTCGGCATAAGGTAGGTCGCTCGAAATTCGGCGTCTTGAACGAAATTGCAGCGGCGCACAAAGTAATCCGCCGCGCCGGCGTTCAGGCGCGAGGCGGCACAATCCGGGATCACGTCAGGAAAACGAAACGATGGGCAAGTGCCGTCGCAGTCAGCGCACCGCTGCCGCATATTGCGCAGGCGTCACGCCCAATGCGCGAACGAACGCGCGCGTCATATGGCTTTGATCGGCAAATCCGGCGTCGGCCGCAGCATCGGCGAGCGCAAGCCCTGCGGCGATCAGCCGTCGAGCAAGTACGATACGCCGCTGCACAAGGTAAGCATGCGGCGGCAAGCCGGTTTCGCGCGCAAAACTGCGTAGCAACTGAAAACGGCTCAGCCCGGTTTCATCGGCAAGATCGGCCAGCGTAACGGCCGTCACGGGGTCATCGTCGATACGCATCCGCGCACGCGCAATCGATGCAGCCACGTTCGCCTGCGCGACGGCAACCGAGGCCGCGGCGCGCACGGTCGTGTATCGCGCCACCGCATCGGCAACGAATTCGAATACGGCTTCTTCTCGCGCCAGTGCGTCGGGCGGCAAAGTGCTATCGACGGCCGCAGCAAATGCACGCTCGAACCTGCGAGCGAACGCAGCGTCGCGCAGCACCGGGTGCTCCAGTTCGACCCCGTGCGGATTCGCCGCACCCAATTCGCGCGCAACGCCGTGCAGATACGCAGGCTCGAAGTAGAGCATCAGCCAATGGCGCCCTCGCTCGTCGAGCGCTCTGCCGTCATGGACCTCGCCGGGGTTGACGGTGATCGCATCCCCCGCGCGCGCTTCGACGAGCCCGCAGCCGCTCGCCGACCGCTGCCCGCCGCGCAGGACAACGCCCAGCCCGAACCGATCGTGCGAATGGCGAGCGAACGACTGCGCGGTGTCGGCCACGGTTGCTTCGATGCCGCCAATGACGGCACGCTGCATCCGGACCGCACCACGCGTCTTCATGGCTGCGTACGCCCGACCTGCCGCGGCTCACCGACACCGCCGGCTTCGCGGACATTGCCCTGCGACACGCTCGTGCCTGGAGCAACGCTATGGGTGAGCCAAACGTTGCCGCCGATCACCGCGCCTCGGCCGATCGTCACGCGGCCCAGGATCGTCGCGCCCGCATAGATGACCACATCGTCTTCGACGATCGGGTGGCGTGCATGCCCCTTCACGAGCGTGCCGTCGTCGTCCGAAGGGAAGCTCTTCGCGCCGAGCGTCACGGCTTGATAAAGCCGTACGTGTTGACCGATGACGGCCGTCTCGCCGATCACCACGCCGGTGCCGTGATCGATGAAAAAGCTCGGACCGACCTGTGCGCCGGGGTGGATGTCGATGCCCGTCAGCGAGTGCGCGATTTCGTTGATGAACCGCGCGAGCAACGGTACGCCGAGCCGATGCAGCGCGTGCGCGAGCCGGTGATGCATGATGGCCAGCACACCCGGGTAGCAGAGCAGAATCTCGGTGATATGTTGTGCCGCCGGATCGCCCGCAAAAGCGGCCTGGATATCGCTCACGAGCAACGCGCGGATCCCGGGCAACTGTGCCGCGAAGGTGCGCGTGATGTCGATCGCGCTTGCTGTGAGCTCGGTCGTCGGCGTTTGCGCATGCTCGGGCAGAAACCGCAACGCACGCCGCACCTGCTCGGCCAACAAGCGCAACGTCGTATCGAGCGTGTGCCCGACGTAAAAATCGACCGTTTCGTCGGTCAAATCGGGCGCACCATAGTGCGTCGGGAACATTGCGGCGCGCAATCCGTTGACGATCTCGACGATCGCATCGCGCGACGGCAACTCGCGGATACCGAGCGGATGGCGCGTTCGATGCAACTCTTCACGCGAAGCACGCAGCTCGGCAACGATACGGTCAAGCCCCCATTGGGGCGCAGGCATATTCGGCATGGAAAGCGGCAGCCGCCGAGGCGGCACGAAAAGTGGAGTCGTGCGAGGAGATTACCGCGTTTTCGCGCGCGCCGCCGCGACCGACCGCCCCGCGCAGCACACACCCGGCCAGCGTTACACCGTAAGGCTGCTCACATCGATCCACCGCACGGCCCAGTCGCGCGCATGCGCGATCGCCGCCGCTTCGTCGGCAAAGCGCAGTTCGTTCGGGAAAAACCGATTCGCGACAATCTCGCCGTCGCTCGATCGCGAGATCACGACGTATGGTTGGAAGCTGCCGTCCCCTGCACGTGCGGGCGCACAATTGAGCAGGTATCCGCGATGGGTGAATGCGGTGTCGGGGTGCTGCATGAGTCACCTGTCTCCCTGAATACGCATGGCGTGCACCGCCCGGAATTCAAGCGATACCGCCGCGGTACCCGGCTTGACCCATCGCTTTGACGACGGCCGCCGGCTTGCAGGATTCGAATCATACTCTGTAGAAACCAACGCTTCTATCGAAAATTTTGGTGCGTACGCCCCCTTTCGGCGCATGCCTTGCAGGAGCGAGAGACCGGTGCCCGCCCGGAACGGCTCTTGCGTCTTCCATCGTCAGCAATCCGGACCAACGGCGGCCATACGCGAACGCTTCTACACGAACACCGTCCGCATGCGCGGCAGCGCACTTGCAACCATGCGGCGTCGCGCTACGATGAGCGAACCAGTCGTTATGCTCCGAAGGAGCGAACGATTAAATCGGAAAGAACGCGTCCCTTTTGCAGCGAGCAGACCTTGAATGCCGGCCCTCTTCTTCATGGCGCGCCGATGCGGCGCGTAAGGCTTTCACTCGACGCCCGTTTCGATTCGCTCGAAACGCCGTCTGCGCAACGCCTGCGCATCGCACTCGCCTGTCTTGCGCTCGGTTACGTGCTCGCCTGGATCGAAGTCCCGCTCGGCCTGGCACACGCGCTGCCGGAAGAAGGCGCGTCCGGCATCCCGCTCGCGGCAGCCGTCACCGCGCGAGTGCTGCTCGGATTGCTCTACGCGTGCCTGCTCTGGGGGCAGGCTTGGGCACGTTGGCTGACCGTCGCACTCGGCCTGCTGTCGTTCGTGTTCGTCACGCCCATGCTGCCGGGCGAATGGCAGATTCTGCCGATCGGCGCGATCGTCACAGGGCTC
>CBJMQH010000194.1:0-9304 GCA_966431825.1 uncultured Trinickia sp. | reverse complement strand
CGGCCCCACTTCACTTCGCCCGACGAGATGAACTGGTCGATCACGACCTGCGCACCGTTCGCGAAGTCGCCGAACTGGCCTTCCCACGCGACGAGCGTGTTCGGCTCGGCCGTCGAGTAACCGTATTCGAAGCCGAGCACGGCTTCTTCGGACAGCACCGAGTCGATGACCGTGAACTTCGCCTGACCGTCCGCCACGTTTTGCAGCGGAATGTACGTACCGTCGTTCCAGCGTTCGCGGTTCTGGTCGTGCAGCACCGCGTGACGGTGCGTGAACGTGCCGCGGCCCGAGTCCTGGCCCGTCAGACGCACGGCATAGCCCGATGCGACGAGCGACGCGTACGCGAGGTGTTCGCCCATCCCCCAGTCGAGTGCCGAGTCGCCGCGCGCCATGGCGCGGCGGTCATTGACGACACGCTCGACGAGCGGGTGCAGCTTGAAGTTCTCGGGAATCGTCGTGATGCGCTCACCGAGGCGCTTCAGTTCCGCGAGCGGCACGGCCGTATCGGCCGCGTCGGTCCACTTGCGGTTCAGGAACGGCACCCAGTCCACCGCGTACTTGCTCTTGTAGTTCGAGAGCACCGGGTCGACCGTGTGGTGGCCGTCGTCCATCGCCTTGCGGTAGGCCTTGACGAAGCCTTCGCCTTCCTCGGCCGTGATCACGCCCTGCTGCACGAGCTTTTCGGCATACAGTGCGCGCGTACCGGGGTGCTGAGCGATCTTCTTGTACATCAGCGGCTGCGTGACAGCCGGCGTGTCCTGCTCGTTGTGACCGAGCTTGCGGAAGCAGACGATGTCGATCACGACATCCTTGTGGAACTGCATCCGGAAGTCGATGGCGAGCTGCGTAGCCAGCACGACCGCTTCGGGATCGTCGCCGTTCACGTGCAGAACGGGCGCCTCGATCATCTTGACCACGTCCGAGCAGTACAGCGTCGAGCGCGCATCGCGCGGGTCGGACGTCGTGAAGCCGATCTGGTTGTTGATGACGATGTGCAGCGTGCCGTGCGTACCGTAACCACGCGTTTGCGCGAGGTTCAGCGTTTCCATGACAACGCCCTGGCCCGCGAAGGCTGCGTCGCCGTGGATCTGCACCGGCAACACTTGCGCGCCCTGGTCATCGCCGCGGCGGTCCATACGCGCCTTCGCCGAACCCTCGACGACGGGGTTCACGATTTCGAGGTGCGACGGGTTGAACGCGAGCGACAGGTGGACCGGGCCGCCTTCCGTCGCGACGTCCGACGAGAAGCCCTTGTGATACTTCACATCGCCGGCCGGCAGATCGTCGACGTGCTTGCCTTCGAATTCGGCGAACAGATCGGACGGCATCTTGCCGAGCGTGTTCACGAGCACGTTCAGGCGGCCGCGGTGGGCCATGCCGATCACGATTTCCTGCACGCCCTTCGCGCCGCCGTGACGGACGACTTCGTCCATCGCCGCGATGAAGCTTTCGCCGCCTTCGAGCGAGAAGCGCTTCTGGCCGACGTACTTGGTGTGCAGGTAGCGCTCGAGGCCTTCGCCGGCCGTCAGGCGCTGCAGGATGTGTTTCTTCTTGTCAGCCGTGAAGTTCGGCGTGGCGCGGATCGATTCGAGCCGCTCTTGCCACCAACGCTTCTGCTCCGGGTCGCTGATGTACTGGAACTCGGCACCGATCGTGCCGCAGTACGTGTCGCGCAGCCCCTTCACGATATCGCGCAGCGACGCCTGCTCGAACCCGAAATACAGGTTGCTCGCGCTGAACGTCTGGTCCATGTCGGCTTCGGTGAAGTCGTAGAACGCAGGTTCGAGCTCGGGGATCGCGGGACGTTCGCGGCGCTTGAGCGGATCGAGGTTGGCCCATTGTGAGCCGAGGAAGCGATACGCGCCGATCAGGGACTGGACGTGAACTTGCTTTCGCGCGGTCGAGAGGTTCTCGCCGCTTTCGCGCGGGATGAAGGCATTGGCCTTCGCACGCTGCGCAAACGATTCGACGATCGGGCCATGGGCCACGTCGCTCGCATTCGAACCGTCCGTCGCGGGAACGTTCTGCAGCGCGTCGAAGTACTCGCGCCAGTTCTCGGGGACTGACGCCGGATTGTCGAGATACTGCTCGTACATTTCTTCAACGTACGGAGCATTGCCGCCGAACAAATACGAGTTCGACTGGAATTGCTTCATCATGTTTACGCTCACCTTTCTTCGAGCTTCTCGAGAAATAGCGGGTTACTCAACCTTCCGCGACACGGCCTGACCGTTTAGCGGATTGCGCGAATCAAGTCTTGCTTGGAAGGACCTAAAACTAGCTTGGCGGAGCATATCACAGAATGGATAGTCCAGATCTGTGTCAAGCGCTCTGCAGATCGCAAAAAAGCCACTCCGCAGAGTGGCTTTTTGGAAATTCGGACTAATACGTCCTACTAATGGCAAGGAGACCGAACCGTCGAATCGCGGGCTCCTTGTCGCCCCCTTAATCGGCCGACGCTTCGCGGCTTGCGCGGCGACGCTCGTGCTCCTTCAGATGGCGCTTGCGCAGACGGATCGATTGCGGCGTCACTTCGACGAGCTCGTCGTCGTCGATGAATTCGACCGCATATTCGAGCGAGAGCTGAATCGGCGGCACGAGGCGCACTGCTTCATCGGTGCCCGATGCGCGGACGTTCGTGAGCTGCTTGCCCTTGATCGGATTCACGACGAGGTCGTTGTCGCGGCTGTGAATGCCGATGATCATCCCCTCATAGAGCGCATCGCCCGGCTTCACGAACATGCGGCCCCGGTCCTGCAGCTTCCAGAGCGCGTAGGCGACGGCCGCGCCATCGTCCTGCGAAATCAGCACGCCATTGCGGCGCTCGCCGAGCGTGCCTTCCTTCACCGGCGCGTATTCGTCGAACACGTGGCTCATGAGGCCCGTACCGCGCGTAAGCGTCATGAATTCGCCCTGGAAACCGATGAGACCCCGCGCAGGAATCCGATACTCGAGGCGCGTACGGCCACGGCCGTCGGAGGCCATGTCGAGCAATTCGCCCTTGCGACGGCCGAGCTCCTCCATCACACCGCCCTGATGGCCGTCTTCGACGTCGACGGTCAGCATTTCGTACGGCTCGTGTTTCACACCGTCGATTTCGTGCAGCACGACGCGCGGACGCGATACGGCGAGTTCATAGCCTTCGCGGCGCATGTTCTCGATCAGGATGGTGAGGTGCAGCTCGCCGCGGCCCGACACTTCGAACACGGTCTCATCGCCCGTGTCGCGCACGCGCAGCGCCACGTTGTGGTTCAGCTCCTTCATCAGACGGTCGCGGATCTGGCGGCTCGTCACGAACTTGCCCTCTTTGCCTGCGAGCGGCGAGCCGTTCACGAGGAAGTTCATCGTGAGCGTCGGCTCGTCGACGGTGATCATCGGCAGCGCCTCGGGCGTTTCCGGCGAGCAGATCGTCGCGCCGATACCGATGTCCTCGATACCGTTGATGAGGACGATGTCGCCCGCTTGCGCCTCTTCGACCTGGACGCGATCGAGACCCTTGAACGAGAGGACCTGGTTGATCTTGCGGTTCATCACTTCGCCTTCAGGACCGAAGCGCAGAGCGACGGGCTGACCCGGGCGGATGCGGCCACGCGTGATGCGGCCGACGCCGATACGCCCCACGTAGGTCGAGTAGTCGAGCGACGTGATCTGCAGTTGCAGCGGACCGTCCGGATCGGCTGCACGCACGGGAACGTGCTCGAGAATCGCATCGAACAGCGGGCGCATGTCGCCTTCGCGCGCGCTCGCGTCGAGCGAGGCGTAGCCGTTCAGGCCCGACGCGTAGACCACGGGGAAATCGAGCTGCTCTTCGTTGGCGCCGAGCTTATCGAACAGATCGAACGTTTGATTGATCACCCAGTCGATCCGTGCGCCGGGACGGTCGATCTTGTTGACGACGACGATCGGCTTCAAGCCGAGCGCGAGCGCCTTCTTCGTGACGAAGCGCGTTTGCGGCATCGGGCCTTCGACGGCATCGACAAGCAGCAGAACGGAGTCGACCATCGACAGCACGCGCTCGACCTCGCCACCGAAGTCGGCGTGGCCCGGGGTGTCGACGATGTTGATGTGCGTGCCCTCGTACTCGACCGCGCAATTTTTCGCGAGGATCGTGATGCCGCGCTCTTTTTCGATGTCGTTCGAGTCCATCACGCGTTCCGCGATCTGCTGGTTTTCTCGGAACGTACCCGACTGGCGGAGCAGCTGGTCGACGAGCGTGGTTTTGCCGTGGTCGACGTGGGCAATGATGGCAATGTTGCGAAGAGCGCGAGTCATAAAGGTCGGAACGGTTGCGTGCGCTCGCCTTGTTGCCGGCCGCGCTTGGGAGATATCAGCAGACAAGGCGGCCCCGTACTGGGCCGGGATGCCGCGAGATGTCGACTACCGCGCGTCCGAAAAGGCGAAAAGGCGCACCTCTGGGAAGCCTGACAGTATAGCACGCGCATATGTCCTCGACTGAGGACTTGTCGCGCGCCGACGGAAACCGCTGACAGCGGCGCAACGAACGTGCGCGGTTCGACGACGCACTTTGCCCGAACCGGTCACAATGCAAATCGCATAACTAAGGATTTGCTTACTTACGCGTATCGATGGTTGCGAGCCGGCCGCATCGTGCCTATAATCATGACTAGTCAACTATTGCAGTCGCAGGAAATCCATCATGACGAATGCGCCCTCTTCGCTGCCGCCCGAAGTGGCCGACTATCAGCTCGACGAAAGCGCCGGATACCTGATCTCGCGCGTCAAATCGAGCCTGTCGAACATGGTCACGCAAAAGACGATGACGGAACTCGGGATCACGAGCACGCAAGCAAGCATGCTGTTCATGATCGCCAGCGGCCGCTGCACGCTCGCGGCCGAGCTCGCGCGCGATTACGGCATCGATGCGAGCGCGGTGACCCGGCTCATCGACCGGCTCGAAAAGCGCAATCTGCTCTCGCGCGTGCGCAGCAATGAAGACCGCCGCGCGGTCCGGCTCGCCTTGACGCCCGAAGGCTACGCGCTGGCGGCCCGGATGCCGGCGATTTTCTGCGGCGTACTCGACAAGGCGTTGTCGGGGTTCACGCCGGAGGAGGTCGGATTTTTGAAGAGCATGCTGCGCAGGATCCTCAGCAACACTTGCGACCCGACGAGCGAGCGCCCCGATGCGGCAAGTTCGCCGCCGCAGCCGGCGCGTCGTGTTTGAGGGCCTGAACGCCCCCGGTAATGGCTGTAATGGCAACAAAACCCGTTTCCGTATCGCCGAGAAAAAGTTGCAATGTCCATAATTCCATTTGACTCGAAGGGTCATTCGATGACACTGACGACCGCGCCCCTCACCACGCTTGCGCGCCGCGCGACGCTCGCGCTCGCTGCCACGGCCGCGTTCGTCATGGCCGGCTGTGCCAGCGATGCCGGCATCAAGAGCGATAAACAGCTCACCGCGCCCGCGTCGCTCGAAACGACGCAGAGCCTGCCGGCGCAAGGCGGTCAGTGGCCGTCGCTCGACTGGGCCGCGCAATTCGGCGACGCGCAGCTGCCGGCGCTCATCGAGGAAGCTCTCGCCGGCAGTCCGTCGATCGCACAGGCAGCGGCGCGCATCGCCAAGGCGCAGTCGTACATCGAAACCTCGCGCTCCAACCTCTATCCGAGGGTGACGGGCAGCTATTCTTGGACACGGGAACGCCTGTCGGCCAACGGCCTTTATCCGCCGCCGTTCGGCGGCAACTGGTTCAGCGAAAACAGCGTGCTCGCCAGCGCGTCGTGGGATCTCGACCTCTGGGGCAAGAACCGGGCACGGCTCGCACAGGCACTGTCGCAGGAAAAAGCCGCGCAGGCCGACATGCAAGAGGCGCGCATCACGCTTGCCTCGTCAGTGGCGCGAACCTACAACCAGCTTGCGCAGCTGTACGCCCAGCGTGATATCGCGGCACGCGAAATCGCCAATCGCAAGAATGTCAGCACGATCACGAACGGGCGCGTGAGCGCGGGCCTCGATACGAGCGTCGAAAAGCAGACGGCCCTCGGCAACATCGCGTCGACGCAGGCCACGCTGTCGGAGCTGGACGGTCAGATCAGCGCCGTGCGCTATCAACTCGCCGCACTGCTCGGCAAGGGTCCGGACCGCGGTCTTGCGATTGCCGTGCCGACGCTCGCAGGCGACCAGGCCGTGACGTTGCCCGAGAATCTGCCCGCGGACCTCATTGCCCGCCGCCCCGATCTCGTCGCGGCACGCTGGCAGGTCGAGGCAGCGCTGTCAGGCGTGAAGGAAGCGAAGGCGGAGTTCTTCCCCGACATCAACCTGGCCGCCAGTATCGGTTTCGACGCGTTCGGCTGGGGCCGCTTCCTGACCGCGGCGAGCCGGCAGGTCAACGCCGGCCCCGCGATTCATCTGCCGATCTTCGATGCGGGCGCGCTTCGAGCGCAGTTGAAAGGACGCTATGCCGACTTCGACCTCGATGTGGCCAACTACAACGACACGCTCGTCAATGCGCTCAGCGACGTGGCGACCCAGGTGTCGTCGATCCGTGCCGTCGATCGCGAGATGAGCGATGCGCAGCGTGCGCTCGACGCCTCGGCCGAGGCGTATCGGCTCGCCGTGATCCGCTACAAGGCCGGTCTGTCGCCGCAGCTTCAGGTCCTCACCGCGGACATCAACCGATTGTCGGCCGAACAATCGGTAACGAACCTGAAGATGAAGCGCCGCGACGCGCAGTTCGCGCTGATCCGCGCGCTCGGCGGCGGCTTCGACGCCAGCGCGGCGGGGCTCGCACCACCGGCACCTGCCGCCGGCGCGAGCGGCAACGCCGGTTGATCGCCTGACGAAAGCGACGAAAGCGACGAGAAGACGAGAAGACGCGAAGACAGAAACATCGCCAGACCACACGCAGCATCGATAGACGCAAGATTCAACGATTGAGATTCGCGCTGCGAATTTCGAGATAGGAGAGCCTTTCCATGAGCGACACCCAACAAACGACCGCGAACGCGCAGTCGCAGACGAACGGCAAGCGCCGCCGGCTGATGACGCTGCTCGTCGGCGTGATCCTCGTCGCGGCGATCGCGTACGCCCTTTACTACTTCCTCGTTGCGCGCTACCACGAGGATACGGACGACGCCTATGTGAACGGCAACGTCGTTCAGATCACACCGCAGGTCACGGGCACGGTCGTGTCCGTCAACGCGGACGACACCCAGACGGTGAAGGCCGGGGACCCGCTCGTGGTACTCGACGGTGCCGATGCACACGTCGCGCTGCAACAGGCAGAGGCGAACCTTGCGCAGACCGTCCGTCAGGTTCGGGGACTCTTCGCGAACAACGATCAATATCAGGCGCAAGTCGCGCAACGCGAAGCGGACCTGTCGCGCGCGCAGGACGATCTGCGCCGCCGGTTGGCCGTCGCTCAGACAGGCGCAGTGTCGCAAGAGGAAATCTCGCACGCGCGCGACGCCGTCAAAGCGGCCCAGGCCGCGCTCGATGGCGCGCAACAACAGTTGGCCTCGAACCGCGCCCTCACCTCGAACACGACGATCGCGACGCATCCGAACGTCCTGGCAGCCGCAGCGCGCGTACGCGACGCCTATCTGAACAATGCGCGCAACACGCTGCCCGCGCCCGTCACCGGGTATGTCGCCAAGCGAGCCGTGCAGGTCGGCCAGCGCGTCTCGCCGGGCACGCCGCTGATGGCGATCGTGCCGCTCGAATCGGTCTGGGTCGATGCGAACTTCAAGGAAGTGCAGCTCAAGCACATGCGCATCGGTCAGCCCGTCGAGTTGACCGCAGACGTCTACGGCTCGTCGGTCGTCTTTCACGGAAAAGTCGTGGGCTTCTCGGCGGGCACGGGCTCGGCGTTCTCGCTGCTGCCTGCGCAGAACGCGACCGGCAACTGGATCAAGGTGGTCCAACGTCTGCCGGTGCGCATCGCGCTCGATCCGCAGGAGCTGGCCGCACACCCGCTGCGCATCGGTCTGTCGATGCAAGCCGACGTCGACATCAAGAACGATAACGGCGGGCAGCTCGGCCAAGCGCAGAACACCGTCTACCAGACCGACGTATTCGCCAAGTACGGCGCCGATGCCGATGCGGAAATCGCACGCATCATCGCCCAGAATGCCGGCAGCGCTAGCGCGGGCGTGGGCGCCTCGGCGAACTCGCACGGCAAGACCGTGGCGAGCCGCGCTTCGAAGTTGCTCTGAGGATAACGAGGTTTTCAGCCATGGCCGCTCAACCGCAAGCCCCTCACCCACCGCTCGCCGGCATGCAGCTCGTGATCGGCACGATCGCGGTTTCGCTCGCCGTGTTCATGAACGTGCTCGATACGTCGATCGCGAACGTGTCGATCCCGACGATCTCGGGCGACCTCGGCGTCTCGTCGGATCAGGGCACCTGGGTCATCACCTCGTTTGCCGTCGCGAACGCGATCTCCGTGCCGCTGACAGGTTGGCTGACTGACCGCATCGGCCAGGTTCGGCTCTTCCTCGCGTCGATCGTGCTCTTCGTACTGTCCTCGTGGATGTGCGGGCTCTCGCCGACGCTGCCGTTCCTGCTCCTCTCGCGCGTGATCCAGGGCGCGGTCGCGGGGCCGATGATCCCGCTTTCGCAAACGCTGCTGCTCGCGAGCTATCCGCGCGCCAAGGCCCCCGTCGCACTCGCGATGTGGTCGATGACCACGCTGATTGCGCCGGTCGCGGGGCCGATTCTCGGCGGCTGGATCTCCGACAACATCTCCTGGCCCTGGATCTTCTACGTCAACATCCCGGTCGGTATCGCCGCGGCCCTCGCCACCTGGGCGATCTTCCGCGACCGCGACTCGGTCATCAAGAAAGCGCCGATCGATATCGTCGGGCTCGCCCTGCTCGTGGTCTGGGTCGGCTCGCTGCAGGTTATGCTCGACAAGGGAAAAGACCTCGACTGGTTCTCGTCGACGACGGTCGTCGCGCTCGCCCTCGTCGCGCTGATCGGCTTCGCGTTCTTCGTTGTCTGGGAACTGACGGCCGAGCACCCCGTGGTCGATCTCTCATTGTTCAAGAAGCGCAACTTCACGGGCGGCACAATCGCATTGTCGGTCGGCTACGGGCTCTATTTCGGCAATCTCGTCCTGCTGCCGCTCTGGCTGCAAACCGACATCGGCTATACCGCGACCGACGCCGGACTCGTCATGGCGCCGGTCGGGGTTTTCGCGATCCTGCTCTCGCCGGTGACCGGCAAATTCCTGCCGCGCACGGACCCGCGCAAGATCGCCACGGCGGCCTTCTGCGTGTTCGCGCTTTGCTTCTGGATGCGCTCGCGTTACACCACGGGTGTCGACACGTGGTCGCTCGCTGCGCC
>CBJMQH010000193.1:0-9313 GCA_966431825.1 uncultured Trinickia sp. | reverse complement strand
AGCGCTCGGCGCGGCGAACGCGGCGCTCGCGCCTTCGGCCAGCGCTTCGGGATCGGCGGCCCGGGCCTACCAGTCGATCGACACGCCGGAGGGCCGGCTGCTCAATGCGACGCCGAACTACACGCGCCGCGGCAGCGCGTTCGAGACCGACCTGCTGGCCGGTTGGGAGATCGACGTGTTCGGCGGCCTTCGCCGGCAGCGCGAAGCGGCGCTCGCCGACTACGCGGCCACTCGTGCGTCGGCGATCGCTACGCGGCTTGAGGTAGCGGCACGGACAGCCGATCTCTATGTAACGATCCGGGGCCTGCAGGCGCGCCTCGATATCGCCACGCGGCAAGTCGGAACCCAGGAGGCATTGCTCTCGCGCGTGACACTGCTACATGCGAAGGGCATTGCCGCCGATTATCAGGTCGATCAGGCGCAAGGCGCGCTCGATCAGGTGCGGGCCACGTTGCCTGTGCTCGGGGCCGGCCTCGATGCGGCGATGAATTCGCTCGACGTCATGCTCGGCTCGCCGCCGGGCACGCACCGGGCGGAACTCGTCGCGGCGGCTCCGATTCCCACTGCGCCGTCGCTTGCCGATATGGGGACGCCGGCCGACCTGCTGCGACGGCGTCCCGACCTCATCGCGGCGGAGCGGCATGTCGCCGCCGCGAATGCTCGGATCGGGGCGGCCTTGAGCGAGTACTACCCGAAGCTGTCGCTCTCCGCGATGCTCGGTAGCGCAACGTCGGTTTCGGCGAGCACGCTGTTCACGGGCGGCGCGACGCAGGCAGCGGGGCTCCTTGGTTTGCGCTGGCGGCTGTTCGACTTCGGGCGCATCAACGCTGAGGTCGATGAAGCGAAGGGCAAGGACACTGAAGCGCTGGCAAGCTATCGCCTGGCTGTGTTGCGGGCGAGCGAGGACGTCGAGAATTCGCTATCGGCGCTCGTGAACCGCGCGGCGCAAACTGCGACGCTCGTGCATGCGGAGTCCTCGCTGACGCGCGCGAGGGATGCGTCGACGGTCGCCTACGCGCGCGGGGCGGCGAGCTTCATCGACGTGCTTCATGCCGATGAAACGCTGCTGCAGGCGGCAAACGCGCGTGCGCAAGCGCAGACGGAGGCGGCACGTGCCGCTATTGCGACGTTCAAGGCGTTGGGTGGCGGCTGGAGCCCCGAGTCGCCGCACGAGGCGCAGGTTGCCTCGGCGCGGTAGTCGCTGGGCGCGCAGGGCGCGGCGCAATGACGATCGCTGCGCCGTGTCGGTCAGATCAGTCGGGTGCACGGGGACTGATGCGCCTCGTTTTTTTCGAGGGTGCGCTATCGCGCCTTTGGAGTCTCGGCTCCGCGGATAAAGCGTCCGAGCTGGGCGCTCACATCGCTCAGAATCGCGTCCGCGCACGTCGGGTCCACACCGTGGATAGCGCGGGAGAGCGCCATCGCACCCACCATCGCGGCGAGCATCGTGACGGCCTCGGCCCTATGGCGTGCGTCGCTGTGGGGCGTTTGGTCGCCTGACGCTTTTTCGTCGGATGCCAGCGCTTTCGCGATTGCATCCACGTAGCGTTGTACGCCATCGCGGAACGCTTCGCGGGTTGCGGCCGGCTGCCGCCAGACCTCCGTCACGAGCGCTGCGGTCGGACAGCCCAACCCTGGGTGATCGCGGTGAGCCGCGGACAAATACTGGGAAACGACGTCCTGCACGGACAGTCCGCCAAGTTCGCGCAGCGTGTCTTCGAAGGCACGCGCGGTTGCTGCCTCGGTCAGCGCTTCTTTGGACTTGTAGTGACTGTACAGCGCGCCGTGCGTCAGCCCGGCCGCCGCTGCGACTCCTGCCACGCTCATCTGCTCGAACCCCCGCTCGCGCACCAAGGTGGCCGCGGCCCTTTCTATCGCCTCGCGGTTTTCCGTGGCCCGCGCCTTCGTCACCTTCATCCCGCCCTCCCGAACATCGCCACCGCCACGCGGCATCCATACCTATTCATTGCATGCGCAATTTTAAGCGCGCCTCGGCAGAGGTCAAGGCGATCGCCGCCGCTCAGAAAAAATCCTTGACTTCAATCATTGCGCGCACAATCATTACATTCATTGCGATTGCAATCATAAGCGGGCGAACGGGCCTGCTTTCTCACTCACTGGAGGCGAACATGAAGATCGAAGGTTCAGTCGTACTGCTTACGGGCGCAAATGGCGGGATCGGTCGTGCGTTTGTGCAAGGGTTGCTCGATCGGGGCGCGGCGAAGGTTTATCTGGGCGTACGCCAAACCGCCTCCGTGCAGGATCTCGTTTCGCAGTCGGACCGCCTTGTCGCGGTAGAACTGGACCTTGCTCGCCCCGAACAGATCGCCAGCGCCGCGAAAACCACTTCGGACATCACCTTGTTGATCAATAACGCAGGGACCGCCGCGTTCAGCGGTGTGCTGTCGGCGGCCGACACCGCAGGTGCGCGAGCCGAGATGGAATCGAACTACTTCGGCGTCATTGCGCTTGCGCAGGCCCTGCGCGACACGCCGGCGTTCCATGCAGGCGGTGCGATCGTCAATATCCTTTCGGTGCTCTCGCATATCACGCTGCCGGTGGCGGGGACCTACTCGGCTTCGAAAGCGGCGGCGCTGCATTTGACCCGCACGCTACGAGCCGAGTTGACCTCGCGCGGGGTGCAGGTGCTCGCGGTCATGCCCGCGCAAACGGATACGGCGATGGGTGCGGCGCTGCCGGAACCGAAGCTGACGCCGCAACAGGTCGTGGCTGGGGCACTCGACGCGCTGGCCGCCGGCCAGGATGAGGTGTTCCCCGGCGAGCTGTCGCAGGCGACGGCGAATGCGTTCCGCGCCAACCCCGAGGGCGTTCAGGCGCAGATGGCGCAACTCGTTCATGCGATTGCCTGACGCGCTCGCTCACTCGGCAGGAGGACCCACCATGACAAAGAAAATCGTATTGATTACGGGCGCGTCCGCAGGAATTGGGAGCGCGACGGCGAGAACCTTGGCACAGGCGGGATACCGCGTTTTCGGCGGTGTGCGCAATCCGGATTCCGCACCGGGTGTACCCGGCGTCGAATATGTGCAGATGGATGTACGGAACGACGCGTCCGTCGCCTCGGCCGTACGGACCGTACTCGAGAAGGCGGGACGCGTCGATATCCTGATCAATAACGCCGGTGTTTTGCTGGTCGGCCCGGTGGAGGCTACGAGCGATACGGAGGCGAATGCCCTGTTCGATGTCAACGTGTTCGGCGTGCTGCGCGCGGTGCGAGCGGTGCTTCCGTCGATGCGCGCGCAACGCAGCGGGCTCATCGTCAACATCAGTTCGGTACTGGGCTTTATGCCTGCGCCTTTCATGGGGCTCTATGCAAGCAGCAAGCACGCACTGGAGGGCCTTTCCGAGTCGCTCGATCATGAAGTGCGCGCGTTGGGAATTCGTGTGGTGCTGCTCCAGCCGAGCTTCACGCGGACGAAGCTCGATCTGACCGCGCAGCGCACGCAGACGGCCATCGACGACTATGTCGCGGCATCGGCGAGCAGCGCCGCCGCTGTCCGGCAGCAGATGGAAACGGCGCCGGAGCCAAGCGAAGTCGCGCATCGGATTCTTCGGGTTGTGGGAGGAGCCCGTCGATTGAGACAGCCCGCCGATGGTCGGGCGAAGTTGCTGAGCGTGCTACGCCGCTTCGCGCCGTCCGCCCAGGTCGACAAGAGCCTCCGGCGTGCGTTCGGTTTGTAATTAAAGCGACTCCGTTATTTCCGCGTTAACCCGGCGACATTGCGCCGCATCATTGTCCGTTTCTATGCGCGGCTTTCCAACCCGTATTAATTCAGCCCGCGATTCCATGCGAATTGGGAAGACCAGGCTGCACCTATACAATCTGATAGGTTGCTAACAACCTGATGCAAAACTACGTTCTCTTATGAGCGGAAGGCATGCTGCATCCCTAACAACAGATTATCGGTTGCATCGCACGCTGCCCGCTCATACGGTTATGCAATCGCCATCGCTTCGACGATTGCGTGATCGTCATTTGTGTCTTCCTTCAATCCATAACGTATTACAGTCAGGAGATCACAATGGCGAAGACGAGCAAGGGTTTCAACAACCTGCAGCATGTCCAGAATCAATGGGGCGGCGCGTCCGCACCGTGGCATGAGGGCGGCATGTGGGTACTCGGATGCAGGTCGGGGCAAAACGTTGTCGCGTTGAATATTCAGTCGGCGGATAACGGGAAGACGTTTACCGGCACGATGATGTATGCCGGCGAAGGACCGATCGGTTTCCGGGCAACGCTGACGCAAGCCAATACGTATACGGTCGAGAATCAATGGGGAGGTGCGTCGGCACCGTGGCACCCGGGCGGTACGTGGGTGATCGGCTGCCGGGTGAATCAGAATGTGGTGGCCGTCAATATCGAGTCGGGTGATAAGGGTGCGACGCTTGCGGGCTCGATCACCTATGCGGGCGAAGGTCCGATTGGTTATAAGAGCGAGCAGGCAGACGGCGGCGTTTATGCTGTCGAAAATCAATGGGGTGGATCGTCGGCGCCCTGGCATGCCGGTGGCGTTTGGGTCATTGGCGCGCGTAATCAACCCGCCGTTGCGCTTTCCGTCGAATCGTCGGACGGCGGCAAAACGTTGAATGGAAACATGACCTATTCCGGCGAGGGGCCGATTGGCTTCCGGGGCAATTCGGTCGCGGGGAACAACTACGTTGTTGAAAACCAGTGGGGAGGACCGTCGGCACCGTGGCATCCGGGTGGGGTCTGGCTGCTGGGCTGTCGGTCGGGCCAATATGTAGTCGGCGTCAATATCAGCTCGGGCGACAACGGCAACACATTCAACGGCAGCATGACCTACAGCGGCGAAGGCCCGATCGGGTTCCGGGCCGTGGCCTTGCCGCAATAACGGCGCGGTGGGTCAGGCGACAGGTCGAGGGTTGGCCTGTCGTCTTCGGGCAGTCGAAAGACTTGCTGTCATAGGCCTTTTCAAGCAAACCACAAAACCCGGCCGCGAGACTCGGCCGAGCACCTGCAGACACTGGATGACATAGCAGAATACTTCGACGCCTGCCTTCGAGAAGGTGGCGACGGCCCCGCCTTCATCGCCCGCGCACATGGCGTGATCGCGCGCGCGGCGCATGACTCAAATTGCGCGTGAGGCAGCGTCCCGACAGCTAAGTCATTGACGGCGCATTTCGCCCACGGCACGCCTTTCGTGTCGGCCTGATACCGGATCCCTGTCGGCTCCAGACAGGCCCCCGCACTCCCACGATGCTAACTTGTGCAGCTCCTACCAGATAGCTTGGAGCCGACATGTCCGATTTCATCACCGTCTTGCGCGAAACCTGCCCGACTCCCGTCGTCGATGCCACCCGGTGGAAGCGCATCGGCGGCGATCCGCATACCGTGAATCTCAACGCTTACGTTTCGAAGGACGGCAGCAAGATCATGGGCACCTGGATCTGCACGCCGGGCAAGTTCGAGGTGAACTACGAAAAGTGGGAGTACTGCCACTTCCTGGACGGCTACTGCATCATCACACCGGAGGGCGAGCAGCCGGTGCATTTGAAGGCCGGCGACGTGTTCGTCATTGAACCCGGCATGAAAGGCACGTGGGAAGTGGTGGAGACGGTGCGCAAGTACTTCGTTTTCGCCTGAGTCTTTATAGGCCGGAATAGCATCGTCCGTGGCCGAACTTCGCCAACCATAGGGAACCGTTCTCATCGCGCATCGACGCTTTCGGGCGCGCACTGCCGGCGGACTGACTTGCTCCCGAAAAGTGGCTCCAGGTTCGCCGGCACTGGCATTGCGCTTTCCAGGGCTTCGGCGGCATGCAAAGCCGAATCCAACCCGTCGGAGAGGCGCGCCTGCCCGCCCCGCTTGGGACGCATAGACCGGCACGTTCGATCGTTTCGGCGCACCTCCGCGATCAGCATATCCCATTGACATATCCATTACCTCATCCTACACTTGGATATACATTTGATATATCCCGGGAGTGTGTCGTGGAACAAGGTGCCGTATTTAAAAGCAACCGCAGCCAGGCGGTACGCTTGCCAAAATCGGTAGCGCTTCCTGAGGGCGTGAAACGCGTCGACGTGGTGGCCATCGGTCGCATTCGGATACTGACGCCTGCCGGTGAGTCATGGGACAGCTGGTTTGATGGCGACTCGGCGAGTCCGGACTTCATGTCGACACGCGACCAGCCCCCGAGCCAAGAGCGTGAGGCGTTTTGATGCTCAAGTACATGCTGGATACGAACATCTGCATCTTCACCATCAAGCAAAAGCCGCAAGAGGTCCGGGAGGCATTCAATCGCTACCATGATCAACTGTGCATCAGCACGGTAACGTTGATGGAGTTGATTTACGGTGCAGAGAAGTCAACTTCTCCGGAAAAGAACCTGGCCGTCGTCGAGGGGTTCGCCGCCCGCCTCGACGTTCTGGAGTACAACCACGAAGCCGCTGCCCACAGCGGTCAACTGAGAGCCGAACTCGGCAGGGTGGGGAAGCCGATTGGTCCGTACGATCTGATGATCGCCGGTCACGCCCGGTCTCGGGGCCTCGTCTTGGTTACCAACAACGTCCGTGAATTCGACCGCGTCGGTGGGTTGCGGGTCGAAGACTGGGTGCGCCCTGGCGGTTAATGCAATCGGCCGGCCATTTAGCGGATTGGGGGCCGGCGCCGATGTCAGCTCCAATTGAGGCCGTCCGGCGAAGAGGGGAAACAGTAAAGAGCCTTACGAGGCTTGGCGCGCCCGGCTGGGATCGAACCAGCAACCCCTGCCTTCGGAGGGCCGGAACCAGCGTTCGCCGAAGTTCAAAGAGGTTTCAGAAAGACCATAAGTCATTGATTTTACATCAATCCAATTCCATTGACCTCCATTGAGGTCCACCATAGAATTTCCGTACCGTTTCCGTACGGAAGAACATGAAAGAACAAATCCAATCGAAGACCGCCCGCGACAAACTCGAACCGCGCCGAGAACCATACTTTGACCGCATCAGAACCGGTTTATACGTCGGCTATCGCAAACTGCCACAGGGCGAAGGAAGCTGGATCGCCCGCCGCCGGAACGACGACGGCAAGCAGGAGTATCACAAGCTCGACGTAAGCGGTAAGCCAAGAGCGTTATAGAACTCGCGTAAAGGCGGTCGCACAATGTCCCCATTGAATTCGATCAGGGGGCAAGCGATGACAGCATCGACAAGAGTAGAAGTGGAATCGGCGTGGCGTCAGAGGCTGTCGCGCTTTGCGCAGAGCGGCCAGACGGTCAAGACGTTTTGTCATCAGGAGTCGGTGTCGGCGTGCAGTTTCTATCATTGGCGGCGACGCTTGCAGGAAGCGGCAGCGCCGCGCGGCACGGGCGTGGCGAGCTTCGTCGACCTGGGGGCCGTCAGTTCGGCGAGCCCGCGCATCGAATCAGCCGCGGCGGCAGACGCGGCGAATCTGACGATCCGCCTTGACTTGCCCGGCGGCATCGTCGTGACGATCGCGAGGGGCTGATGTTCTTCCCGGAACAGCAGGTGCGCGTGTTCCTGTACGGTGCGCCGGTGGACATGCGGCGCTCGTTCGATGGTCTGTACGCGCTGGCGCGCCACGGCATGCCGGTCGATCCGCTGGCAGGCCATTTGTTCGCGTTCGTTAATCGTCGTGCGACGCAGATCAAGGTGCTCTACTTCGATCGAAGCGGCTGGTGCGTGTGGGCAAAGCGGCTCGAGCAAGGCCGTTTTCTGGCCAGCGGCAAGCGCGCGGATACGCGTGAGATGGACCTCACGCAATTGAAGCTCTTGCTCGAGGGGATCGAGGTCGTGCGGCAGCGGCATCGTTACCGGCATCCGCATCCGCAATTGCCGGTGAGGCCCTCGCCATGAAGCATGTCTTTCTCTATGATGGCGGCCATGACATCGACTGCCGCCACCGACGAGACCCTCGCTGCGCTGACCGCGCAAGTGGCGGCGTTGTCGACGCGATGCGAGGCGGCGCTCAGCGAGAACGCGCAATTGCGCGCGCAAGTGGCATGGTTCCAGCGCCAGTTGTTCGGTCGCAAGAGCGAGCGCCGCATTGTCGAGCCCGATGCGGCGCAGGGCACGCTGGGCGAAGCCTTCGATGCGGTACCGGATGTGCCTGTTCCGGGCAAGAAGACCCGCGTGGCGGGCCACGAGCGAAGCGCCAAGCCCAAGCGGGCGGATGCCGACGAATCGACGCTGTTCTTCGACGAGGGCAAGGTGCCGGTCGAAGTCATCGCAGTGGCGAACCCCGAGGCCGCGGGACTTGCTCCCGAGGACTACGAAGTGATCGGCGAGCGCGTCAGCCATCGGCTCGCCCAACGTCCGGGCAGCTATGTGGTGCTCAAGTACGTGCGCCCGGTGATCAAGCGGCGCGATACGCAGGCCCTGTCGTGTCCGGCGGCGCCGGTGGGCGTGATCGAAGGCAGCCGTGCCGATGTGTCGTTCATCGCTGGCCTGCTGGTGGACAAGCTCGTGTATCACTTGCCGCTGTACCGTCAACATCAGCGACTGGCCCAGTGTGGTATCCGCGTGTCGCGGCAGTGGCTCACGCAGATCGCGCAAGCGGCGATTGCGTTGATCGAGCCGGTCCACGACGCGCAGTGGCAGTCGGTCCTCGTCTCACGCGTCAAGCGCATGGACGAGACGCCGCTCAAGGCAGGGCGGGACGGCCCGGGCAAGATGAAGTCGGCGTACTTCTGGCCGGTAATGGGCGAACACGACGAGATTTGCTTCCATTACCAGCCGAGCCGGCGGCAGGAACACGTCGAACAACTGCTCGGGCCAACGTCCGTGGCCGGGGGCGTGTTGCATACGGACGGCTACAGCGCGTACGCCTGGTATGCGAAGAAGACCGGCATCGCGCACGCTCAGTGCTGGGCGCACAGCAGACGCGCGTTCGTGAAGGCCGAGGCAATCGAACCGGAACGGGTGGCCCAGGCCCTGGAACATATCGGCGTGCTGTACCGCGTCGAGGAACAGATCCGGCAGAAGACTCTGGCTGGCCCGGACAAGCGCGCGTGGCGGCAGCAGCATGCGTTGCCGGCGGCACAGCGGTTCTTCGCGTGGGTCGACAAGCAGTTCGAGGCGCAAGGCCTGCTGCCGAGCAGTCCGTTCACGAAGGCGCTGGCTTACGTGCGCGAGCGCCGCGACGGCCTGATGCTGTATCTGGACGACCCGGACGTCGAGATCGATACGAATTCATTGGAGCGCGCGTTGCGTGCCATCCCAATGGGCAAAAAGAACTGGATGTTCTGCTGGACCGAACTGGGCGCCAAGCAGATCGGCATCGCGCAAAGCCTATTGGTGACGTGCAAGCTGCACGACATCGATCCCT
>CBJMQH010000192.1:0-9324 GCA_966431825.1 uncultured Trinickia sp. | reverse complement strand
GAGCGCTCGCGCGCCGCGACCACGCGTGCCGTATATGCTGCCGCGCGGTGTTCACAACGACACTATGGTCAGTGCATTGCCGATCGGCGTTGATCGAGGTCAACGGTGAACTGCGCCGCACAAAGCGGTGCGGATAGAATGGAGGCCCCGTGTAAAACGCTGCGCCATCCGGGCGCACGCCCGATCGAAGGAGCCCCTGCCGATGAACGGCGGACTATCGCCCCGAAATGCCATCCGGCGCTGCTGCCTGTTGCTTTCGTCTTCGCTGCTCGCCGGCTGCAGCGCGCTGTTCAGCGCACCGCCCGCGCCCGCGCCTGAACCCGCGGCCGAACCGGCACCCGCCAGCGAGGAGGCCGCCCCCGCATCGGAGGCGGTCGCTTCGGGGCCCGAGGCCGCTTCCTCGCCCGAGCCCGCCAACACAAAGCGCGTGCAGCCCAAACCGGCTCCGCGTCCCGCTCCACGCCCGCACCCGGCTCCCGCGCCGACGCGCCCCCCGGTTGTGCCGACACCGCCCGCGCCCCTCGTTGCGGTGCGCACTTTGGCTCCGAACGATACCCATTCACTGCTCGACGCGCGCATCCAGCGGCCCGACGGCAAAGCGATCGGGCGGGCCATCGACCTGTACGTCGACGCGAGCGGCAAGCCGCGCGAGATGCTCGTCAACCTGACCGGCTTTCTCGGCATCGGCGATCGCAAGGTCCGCTTTCCGTGGACGGCTTTCAAGTTCGGCTTGGGCGGCAAGAAGACCGCTGTCACGCTCTCGGTGCCGCCAGGCGAGCCACCGGCTGCCGAGGCGGCCAAAGCGAAGGGCAAACCCACGGCAGCGCCGCTCCTCGCGCTGATCGACGCGACGGTCGAGCGCGGTAACGGCGCTCGCGTCGGACGTGTGGTCGACGTACTGGTCGACAGCCACGCGCAACCGCAAGCTGCCGTCGTCGATGTCGGCAGTCTGATCCACGAGCGGCGCAGTATCGCCGCCGACTGGTCAGCGCTGCATGTCGTGACGAAAGACGACGGCCTCGCGCTTGAAACCGATTTGTCCGACGCGCAGGTCAACGCCGCGCCGCCCTATGTGGCCGAGCAGCCCGCGCGTGTCGTCGCACCGGCGAGCGCGTCGGCTGCCTCTGCTGCCTCCGCTGCGTCCGCCGCAGCGCCCACACGGTGACGGCGGCCCGATGGCGACTTCACGTAGTCTTCGCGCACTCGATTGGCTTAACTTTTTTCTGGCCAACGTGCAGACGGGCTTCGGTCCGTTTATCGCGTCGTATCTGACCTCCAACAAATGGACCCAGGGCGAAATCGGCCTCGCGTTGAGTGTCGGCACGGCCACGGCGATGCTGAGCCAGGTCCCGGCCGGCGCGCTGATCGATGCGCTGCGCAACAAAAAGGCGGCCGGCGCGGCGGCGATCGTCGCTATCGCCGCCTGTGCGCTGTTGCTGGCGGTCAGTCCGACGATCCTGCCGGTGCTTGCCGCGGAGGTCTTTCACGGCTTTGCGAGTTGCATGCTGACGCCGGCCATCGCGGCAATATCGTTCGCGCTCGTCGGGCACCACGCACTCGGCAATCGGCTGGGCCGCAACGCGCGCTTCGCTTCCATCGGCAGCGCCTTCGCCGCCGCACTGATGGGGGCCTTCGGCGAATATACGTCGGCGCGCGCGGTGTTCTGGCTGACGGCCGCACTCACGGTTCCGGCGCTGATTGCGCTCACGATGATCGAGCCGACGGGGCCGCTCGTCGCGGCCGCGCAGCAGTCCGAGCGGCGAGAAAGCATGGGCCGGCTGTTACGCGACCGCCGCGTGCTGATCTTTGCAGCCTGCGTCGCATTGTTTCACCTGTCCAACGCGGCGATGCTCAACCTCGCAGCCGGCGAAGTGACGACGCATATGAGCGACAACGTCCAACTCGTCATCGCGGCATGCATCATCGTGCCGCAGATGGTCGTCGCGGCGCTTTCACCGTGGGTGGGGCGATCGGCCGAGCGTTGGGGCAGGCGGCCGCTGCTGCTGTTCGGATTCGCGGCACTGCCGCTGCGGGCGCTGCTGTTCGCGGGCGTGTCGAGCCCGTATCTGCTCGTCCCCGTGCAGGCGTTCGACGGGATCAGTGCTGCCGTCTTCGGCGTCATGCTGCCGTTGATCGCGGCCGACGTGGCGGGTGCGAAAGGCCACTACAACCTCTGCATCGGACTGTTCGGCTTGACGGCAGGCATCGGCGCAACGCTGAGTACGCTCGTCGCGGGCTTCATTGCCGACCGGTTCGGCAACACGGTCAGCTTCATCGCACTCGCCGCGGCGGGTGCGCTTGCCGTCCTGCTCGTATGGGTCGCGTTGCCCGAAACGCGTGTCACGGAATCGCCGGATTCGACCGGCGACGCCTCGACGCCGAGCAGCGCGTAGCGACGTGTACCGGGCGAGGGCCTCAGGTCGCCAATTCGCTGTCCACTGCCGAGCGTGCGGCGTCGAGCGCAGACGACGCCGCGGCGCGCTCGGTCGGCCACGCGCTTTCGATGCGCACGAGCCGCCAGTCGAGCACGACGGCGCCGGCGCGCAGCACGCGAAAATGCGCTTTGATCCCTGTCATCAACTGCTCGATGGCGACCTCGAGATCGAAGCCCTTGTAGGACTCCGCATAGTCGCCCATGTCGATACCGATCGGTTCCATCGTAGGCCCGCTTCAAGGACGAAACGTGCCCGCGCGGCGCTATGAAATGCGGCATGCGCGGGACCATCACGAGCGACACTAGTCGCAGTCGCCCGCCAGATATTTTCTGCCGTCGCAGGTGATCTCGATCGCACCGCCGCTGCTTTCGTCGGCAAGCCCAGCACCGAGCAATTCAGCCGCGATCGACATCGATACGAGCGGGGGCTGCTGACCGACGCCGACGTCGTTCAGGCGTCTCAGCGCTTCGACCGCTTCCGGACTCAAGGACTTGGACATGGCCGGCTCCTTTTCGTGTGGAATGGCTCCAATCCATCGTAGCAACTTCCGGCCGGCTTTTCAGTCTGTTTGTCGTGCAACGCAGCAAACACGGCGGGGCGGCAGGCGCGATCATTGCCGCCGTATCGCAGAGCGCCCGGAAAGCCTCCCGGGTTTGAACTTCGAGGTGAGACACTTGTCGGGAAGTGCGCGGCGGGTGGTACGATTCGTCCGCCATGCACGACATGGATAACGTGCCGGTCGTTCGCTGGAACGGCTGGCAGGAGTGGAATGAAGATGGCTAAACAACAAACGAATCCGAAACTCGAACAGGCGCTCACGCGCGGCGACCTGGCAATCCGCCAGGCGAATTCCGCCCGTGCGACCGCGCTTTTGCGCGCCCTGGGCACGATGATCGTCGAAGCCAGTGCGACGATCGGCGTGACCGCGCATGTCGCGATCCCCGATGGCGATCGTATTTACGATCCCGAAGGCGGCATCTGGCCGCAAACATTGCTCGTATCGCTCGACGAGCCGATTGCCGAATCGGATCCCGACGAACTGCGCAAAATCTGGCTGCTCGCCGACACGCCCTCCACGGTGTTTCGCGTCGAGTGGCAGCGTGCCGACGGCAAAATCGGCCGCCACGATGCGCGACCGTTCGCGATGGTGACGTTTATCACGGACGTCGAGAGCCCGTTCGGCGACGACGAGACCTGATTTGTCGACACGTCGTGCGAGGTGCCCGCGCGGTTCGCTGCGTCGCTGACGAGCGGCTGCGATCTGCGCGGTCGTTGCATGCCGCGCGGGACTCAGCGCATCAGCCGGCGTCTGAACAGCACGGCACAGACGAAGAAGGGCAGACACGCGTAGCCCGCCAGCACCGCGAGATGCAGCACCGGTTGCGAGACCGGTCGCCCGAGCATCGCCGCACGGATCAGTTCGACGGCATGGGCGAGCGGCAGCGCGAGTGCCGCTTGTTGCACCGCATGCGGCAGCTGCGCGAGCGGGAAAAAGACACCCGAGAGCAGCAGCATCGGCGTGAGCACCAGCGTCTGATAGAACATGAAGAAGTCGTAAGACGGTGCGAGCGCGGTCACGACCATGGCCAGACTGGCGAATGCAAGGCCGGCCAAAGCGATGACCGGAAGCGCCAGCAGCATCGTCGGCGCCTGCGCGTAGCCGAGCACGCTCGCCACGAGCATGATCGCCGCGCCGGAGAGGACGGCCTTGCTCCCGCCCCAGATGATCTCGCCCAATACGATGTCGCCGAGCGTGAGCGGCGTATGCATGATGGCTTCCCACGTACGCTGCACGTGCATGCGCGAAAACCCTGAATACATCGATTCAAAGCTCGCCGACATCATGACGCTCGAGGCGACCGTGCCTGCCGCCAGAAAGGCGATGTAGGATACGCCGTCGACTCGACCGACCATGAGCCCGAGCCCGAAGCCGAGTCCGAACAGGTAGATCATCGGATCGGCGAGGTTGCCGAACAGGGAGGCCATCGCGAGTTTGCGCCAGACGAGGTAGTTGCGGCGCCAGACGGCAATCCAGTTCGTGCCGTTGGCCGGCAGCGCGAAGCGCAGCCGGTCCGCGCGCGTCGAGGCGCCGCTGGAAGTCCGGGTTCCGTACGAATGGGCATCCATGAGTAGTCGTCTCGTCAGTTGAGCCTTGTGCAAGAACTTGCAGGCACCGCGGCGATGCTGCGGGCCGTGCGGTCGCTAGTCCTGCATCTCGCGCCCTGTAAGCCGCAAGAAGACGTCTTCAAGGTTAGCGGGGCGATGCAGATAGCGCAGACCGGCGCGCCCGGCGAGGCGAGCGTGAATCGGCTCCGCATCCCGAACGTAGCAAAAGAGCGTCTCGCCGCTCACTTCCGTGCGTTCTGCGAACGGGGACAGCTCGGCGCGCAATGCTTCGGGCGAAGGACCGAACACCTCCACCACGTCGCAGCCGATCTCGTCGGCGATCAGCGCGCTCGGTGTACCCTCAGCAATCTTGCGGCCTTCCTCGATAACGCAGACGCGGTCGCAGAGCCGCTCCGCCTCTTCCATGAAGTGGGTCGTCAGCAGAATCGTCTTGCCGCGCGACAGCAGCGAGCGCAGCCGCTCCCAGATCAGGTGCCGCGCTTGAGGATCGAGCCCCGTCGTCGGCTCGTCCATGACCAGCACGTCCGGGTCGTTGATGAGCGCACGGGCCAGCGTCAGGCGGCGCTTCATGCCGCCGGACAGCTCGCCCACGCGTGCATCGGCCTTGTTCTCGAGCCGCGCAAACTCGAGCAGTTGCGGCACCATGGCCCGTGTCTTGCTCGCCGAAAGTCCAAAGTAGCGGCCGAAGACAAGCAGGTTTTCCCGAACGGAAAAGTCGGGATCGAGATTGTCGAACTGCGGCACCACGCCGGCGCGTTGGCGCGCGAACCGTGCGCGAGCCGGAATCGGTTCGTCGCACAGCGAGATGGCGCCGCTGTCCGGCTCGGCGATGCCGAGCAGCATTTTCAGCGTCGTTGTCTTGCCGGCGCCGTTCGGGCCCAACAGCCCGAAGCATTCGCCGCGGCGCACATGAAACGACAAGCCGTCGACGACGGCTCTTGCGCCATAGTGCTTGACGACGTCATGGAATTCGATCGCGTTTTGATTTGGCATAGTCGGGCGTGTCCGCAGCGCGGCGTGCGGCGAAACCGAGCGCCGCCGCGGGCGCACGCAGTCATTCTATTGCATCGGCCTCTGATGCTTGCTCGGCACGCACGCCATCGCGGCGCATCGCTGCCGGGTCGCGGTGCAGTGCGGTCTCGCGCCGCACAGTTTCGGTACCGGACAAACGGGTGCGGCTCGTCGTGCCTTGCCGTTGCGACTACGCGTTTTCCTCGCCTTGCCAGCGGCGGCGCCGGGCACGATGATTCAGACGAACGCCTGCGATGGGCGTGCACAGGGAGGCCAACATGGCTAGCTATAAAAAAATTCTTCTTTGCTACGACGGTACGCGCGAAGGGCGCAAGGCGCTACGCTGCGGGGCTGAGCTCGCCCTCGATCTACGGGCTGAGACGCATTTGCTTTCGGTAGTCGATATGCGAACGAGCATTGCGCAGAGCGCAGGGCTGCTGACCGATGTCGCCTGCGGCCGCTTCGAAGAAGCCGCGCGAGAAATTCTGCAAGAAGGTGTGGACTGGCTGACGGAACGCGGTGTGCAGGCCCAAGGCCATTTTGCCTTCGGACATCCAATCGATGAGATCGCGAACCTTGCTCAGGAGCTGAAGGTCGATCTTGTTGTCGTGGGGCACCGCGCGCGCAGCGGCGTGTCGCGCTGGTGGATGGGCTCCGGCAACACGCCGCTGCTCGATCGTGTGACATGCAGCATTCTCGTTGCCGTGTCGTCCGCTCACGAGGTCGAACCGGCCGATTCGCCGATCGGCCACGCCGCCGCAGGAACTGCGCGTTGACGATGGCGAAACGTGCCCAAGCTCGCCGTTGAACGAGCGGCCGGTTCTCACGCCGGCTGAGCACCCACGCGTTCTTCGTCGATGCATCGATCGATCATCTTGCAGACGGCGTCGATCGTTCCCACGAGGATGACGCGGGACGGACCGTGATAAACACGTACCGGCGCGCGCTGGGCCGGCTGAGCGTGCAGCGCGCTGTTCAGTGAAACGCGTGCGAACGCGGGCAGCGCCGAAGGCTGCGTGCCGTCCGTTACCGGCGGGGCGGCGAGCGGTGCGCGCTCCCGGGAAGCGAACTCGAGCGGTGGGCACGGCACGACGCTGCGCAGGTGCCGCAAACGACCAAAGGCACGCAGGGGCATCAATCTGGCGAAGCGGTTCATGGGCGTCTCCTATCAGAATTCCGTCGGCCGGATGAGTCCGACCGCAATGCCTTCGAGCGCGAAATCGGCACTGCCGGCCGCGACGAAGATGTTTTCGTAATCGGGGTTCTCCGCGATCAACTCCACGCCGTTCGGGCGCCGCTTGAGCCGCTTGACCGTCACGTCGTCGCCAAGCCGCGCCACGATGATTTGCCCGTCATTCGCCTCGGTCCGCTTTTGTACGGCGAGCAGGTCGCCGTCGAGGATGCCGGCATCGCGCATCGACAGACCGCGGACTTTCAGCAAATAGTCGGGTTTGCTCGAGAACAATGCCGGGTCGCACGCGTAGTGCTGCGCGATGTGCTCCTGCGCCAGAATCGGGCTGCCGGCCGCGACACGGCCCACGAGCGGCAGCGAGAGCTGCAATAGGGCGGGGTGCGGCAGCGTCATCTGACGAGGCAGATCGTCGGGCGCGACAAGCCGGATACCGCGCGAAGCGCCGGCCGCCAGCTCGATCACGCCTTTGCGCGCCAGCGCGCGCAGGTGTTCCTCTGCGGCGTTGGCCGAACTGAATCCGAGGGCGGCAGCGATTTCGGCGCGCGTCGGCGGGTAGCCGCTCTGCTCGATCGACTGGCGGATCAATTCGTAAACCTGCTGCTGTCGTGCGGTGAGTTTGGTCATGGCGACACTGTATGGATAGACAGGTGGCTGTATTTTTATACAGTGCCGCGCGAATTACAAGCAAAACGTTGCGACCCCGAACAGCGAACTGCTAACGATTGCTCGGAATGCTTAGCAGAATTTCATATAAAAAAATGAGCATTTATTCGTTTTGGTGATAAGCGCCGTTGGCTAGACTGGCCTGACTTCAATGACGAACCAACGGGGAAACGATGAAGCGGGTCGGGACAGGGCGGGGCAGGTGGGGGCGGGCGATCGCGGGCGCGCTGCTCGCAACGGTGGCATGGGGCAGCAGCGCTGCGCGGGCGGATACGGCGTTGCTCAACGTCTCGTACGATCCGACGCGCGAGCTTTACCAGCAAGTCGACCGCGCATTTGCCGCTGCCTGGAAGGCACAGACAGGCGAGACCCTGGCGATCAAGCAATCGCATGGCGGTTCCGGCGCACAGGCACGCTCGGTCATCGATGGTCTGCAGGCCGACGTGGTCACGCTTGCTCTCGCCTACGACATCGATGCGCTCGCCGATCGCGGGCTCATCGCGAAGGACTGGCAAAAGCGCCTGCCCGAGAACGCTGCGCCGTATACGTCGACGATCGTTTTCCTGGTCCGACAGGGCAACCCCAAGCACATCCGCGATTGGGACGATCTCGCCAAGCCCGGGGTGTCGATCGTCACACCGAATCCGAAGACTTCGGGCGGTGCGCGCTGGAACTACCTGGCCGCCTGGGCTTATGCGCTGCATCGGCCCGGCGGCAACGAAGCGTCGGCGAAGGCCTTCGTGACGGCGCTCTACCGCAACGCGGGCGTCCTCGATTCGGGTGCGCGCGGTGCCACAACCAGTTTTGCGCAGCGCGGACTCGGCGACGTACTGATTGCCTGGGAGAACGAAGCGTTCCTCGCGCAGCAGGCTTTTCCCGCAGACAAGTTCGAGATCGTCGTGCCCTCGGCCAGCATTCTCGCGGAACCGCCGGTGGCCGTCGTCGACTCGGTCGTCGACAAGCGCGGCACGCGCAAGGTTGCGCAGGCCTATCTACGGTTCCTTTATAGCGACGAAGGGCAGCGTATCGCCGCCCGCAACTTCTATCGTCCGCGCTCGACGAACGTACCTGCCGATCTGACGGCCCGTTTCCCGAAGCTCACGCTCTATACGGTCGATGCGACGTTCGGAGGCTGGGCCAAGGCGCAGAAGACGCACTTCGCCGACGGCGGTGTATTCGATTCGATCTATCAGCCGCATTGAATCCGGGCGGGCCGGCGCCTTAATCGGCCGGCCAAGGCTGCGGCAGAAAAGTGGCCGGCGCCAATCCAACAAAGAAGAGGCGAGCGCGACGGCATGAACCGCGCGCCGCGCGAAGCAACCCAGTCAGAGCAGGTACGATGAAAACGTTGACCTTTCGCCGCCCGAGCGCATTGCCCGGTTTCGGCCTGACATTTGGCACGACGCTCGTCTATCTGAGTCTCGTCGTGCTGATTCCCCTTGCCGCCGTCTTTGCGAAGACGGCGACACTCGAGCCCGCGCGCTTTCTCGCGATCGTGACCGCGCCGCGCGTGCTCGCCGCCTATCGGTTGACGTTCGGTGCGGCGGCGCTCGCCGCGCTCGCGAACACTGTGTTCGGCCTGCTCGTGGCATGGGTGCTCGTGCGCTATCGCTTTCCCGGCCGCCGCATCGTGGATGCCGTCGTCGATCTGCCGTTTGCGCTGCCGACGTCGGTGGCAGGCATCGCACTCGCCGCCGTGTACGCCGGCAACGGCTGGCTCGGCCGGGTGTTCGCATCGTACGGCGCCAAGGTGGCGTTCACGCCAGCAGGCGTCCTGGTCGCGCTGACGTTCATCGGGTTGCCGTTCGTCGTGCGCACGGTGCAGCCGGTGCTGGAGGCATTCGAGTCGAGCCAGGAGGAAGCCGCGGCGTGCCTGGGCGCGACGCGCGCCCAGAC
>CBJMQH010000191.1:0-9325 GCA_966431825.1 uncultured Trinickia sp. | reverse complement strand
TATCGGCGGGAATACGCGGATAGACGTCGACCTGGCGCCCGGTCGCCGCGAACATCTTGAAGAATTTGTAGACGACGGGGTTGTAGGTCTTCGTCACGATGAGCGGCGGCACGCCATGCGAGCCTTGCGCCGCGGCCACGCGGTCGAAGAACCACGCCAGCGAGCGGCGAAATACGCCCGACGCCCGGAAGTCGTCCGCCACCATCGCGGTCCACAGATAGAGGAAGCGCAGGTCTTCGGTGCCGAGCCAGCGTGCGCCGATCAGCGAAATGACGCGATCCTCGTCGAGCGTTCGTGCCGTGACGACGTGATCGTAGTCGTCGAAGATCGTGGGCTGCGTGCCGAAGTATTGGGCCACGTTGAACGTGGGGAGCCCCATCGCCAAATCGGCGATCACGGCGCGCCCGCGCTCGATGCCGATCGGCTGCGCGAGCGTGTTGTGCTCGAGCCGGTAACGGGCGCAGGGGAGCACTTCGCCGACGGACTCGCTCAAGGGGAATGTCGCGTTCATGGGTTTGCGCCCTCGGTCGTGCCGACGCTGAGCGTCTCGCTCGGTCCAACGCGGCGTTTCAATGAAAAAGGCGTGCGCTGATCGGGAATGGCATCGGGCCAGCGCGCTTCCTTTTGCGAGACGAACGGTTCCAGCCACTGCGCCCAAAAACCGGCGGGCATGTACGAGGTGTCGCCGAGGTTGCGGCTCGGGAGCTTGTTCTTGGGCCAGTAGAACGTGCCGAAGACGAGATCCCACACCATCAGCTGCGTGCCGAAGTTCTTGTTGAATGCTTCGGGCTCATCCTTGACGTGGTGCCAGCGATGGACTTCCGGTGCGCAGATCAGATAGTTGAACCAGCCGAACTTGAGGTCGATGTTCGCGTGGCTCAAGAAGTTGATCGATGCCGAAAGAAAGCCGTTGAAGATGAGGACTTCGGCGGGGGCGCCCGATAGCGCGAGCATTCCGTAGGAGAACAGACTGGTCAAAAAGAAGCCGATCGGGTGCCCATAGCCGGAGTTGATCCACGACAGGCGCCGCAGCTTGTGATGCAGCGAGTGAAAGCGCCACATCGCTCCGTGCATCCAGCGGTGATTCCAATAGAGCCCGAACTCCCAGAGCACGAACGAGAGCGCGACTTGCATGGCAAAGGGCCAGCTCGTCGGCCACCAGGGCGCGGCGCCCGTCGGGCCGCGCCAATGCCAGACGACCCAGCCGAACACGGCGAACGCGACGAAACGGCCTGTCGTGTGGCCGAGCAGAGCAGAGATGAACGTGCTGCCGATTTCGTTCACGAACTGATCGTCGGGCCGCCGCCACGTCTTTTCGTAGGGCAATACCCATTCGAGCAATTGCGTAAAGGCCATCATGCCGACCGTCGCGGCGTAATAGACCACGATCGAGTGATCGGGAAAGAGGCGATGCAGCGTGACGTACAAAGTGAAGCCATACAGAAGATAGACGATACCGACGCAGCGCCTCGCGATTTCGCGAATCGGCGATTCGAATGCATTCATGGGCTGTCCTATCGGTTGGCACGCCTTGACGGCGAGACAACGCTTCGAGAGAGTGATCTCGGCGCAACGATTGCGGCGTTAGCGGCGAATGAGGCGATTGCGGTGAGTGCAGCGGACCGGCGAAACCAGTATTGCAGTTCGGTTTGTCGGATTGAATGAACAGTTCGAAGTGAACGCCGGAAAGTGTTTGCCCCGCGTTGGCGGACACTTTTGCGGCGAGCGGCCAGAACTCGCCGCGAACAGGATGCCGGCGGGCATTGTCAATGCTGCAGGGCATTCGCACTCGGTTTTGCCCCGTGCGCGGGAAAGAGACGCATTCGTCAGCACAAACCGGAGGCCGCGGTCGCTCAACGTGGCGGGCGTTCGCGCAGCCGCGAGCGAGTTTGCCCGGATATCGCAGTTTTCGCCCAACGCCTGCGCGGCGCGACTGAGGCGGCTTGACCGCGTTTGAAGTCGCGCTTGGGTTGGCGGCATGGCATCACTCACCGTCAGACCTAAGTTTGTCGTAAGGCCCGCGAACGCGCTGCTCGAAGCGGCACGCACCGTGCTCCCGCACTGAGCCGATGGTGCGGTGCATCCACGCCTAAATCGCTGATATTTAAGTGGGTTTTTAAGTGGATCGGAACGCGCGTTTGCGTCGCCGCAAACCGCGCGCATGCGACGAAATACGAAATGAACACGGCGTAGGGGCTCGGCTGCCCCACCACAACAACGCCAGGAATGCGGAGGAAAAGATGGGTATCGGTATGACGGTAGTGTGGCAGGGCTTTACGCCTGACCCGACGCTCGAACGCGCGGCCGCGCAATACCTTGTCGCGCTTACACCTTACGCGTACGCACTGCAGGAGTGCGAAGTGATCGTCGAGGCGTTACCCGACGGCGGCACCGCCATGTACGAGGCATGCGTCCATCTGCGGCTGTGCGACGCGCACGGCGAAGCGGGGCCCGTTCATTGCACCGCTGCCGATGCGGACGCTGCGCTGCGCGAAGCTTTCGGTACAGCGAAGGCACAGCTCGACTTGCTCATGCGACGCGCGGCGCCAGGCGGGGAGATCGAATGCCCGTGAGGTCCGAGCCCGCCGCGAGTCGGAGCGCCTGGTGTCTAATTGATCGAGCTCGGCTTGTCAATTTAGGAATGCGGCATTTTCGGACCGAATATCGATCATTTAGGATTCCGTCATCTTCTGTAAAATTCGCGACTTCAGGCCCAGCCCGGGTCGACTTGTCCGGGCCGAACTTTCCCGGCCCGGTTTTCGCCCCTGAGGGGATCATGTTTCGCGACTCGCAGCGACGGATGCACAAGTAGAAGACGGATGCCGACTCACATCATTTACCTGTCTCACGGCGGCAAGAAGTATTACGATCAGGCGCGCTTCAGCGTCCTCACGCTGCTTCATCTGCTGGTCAAGGCGCAGCGCACCGACGTGCGTATCGTCGTCTATACCGACGACCCTTCGAGCGTTCCTGCGCACGCGCTCATAGCGTGCATGCCGCTGACAAGAACTCAGCTCGACGCCTATCGCGGCCCGTTCGACTACGTACACCGCATCAAGCTCAAGGTGCTCGAGCACGCGGCTCGTCATTTCGGCTCGTCGTTGCTGTACGTCGACTGCGATACGCGCTGGCTCGCGCTGCCCGACGCTATTTTCGGCATGCTGCAAGCCGGCGACGGCGCCTGCATGCACGTCGAGGAAGGGCGGATCGGCGCCACGTTCTTCCCGCACTACGTGGCTGCGCTCGAGCGATATCGCCCGCAGCTTCATGCGCTCGGCGTCGCGCAGGTACCCACGGACCTCATGATGTGGAATGCCGGCGCGATCGGCGTGCCCGCCGGGGCCGAGTCGTTCTTCACGAAGGCGGTGGCGGTCAACGACTTCCTGCTCGAGCGGGTCAAGCCGCGCAACTGGGCCGAGCAACTGGCCGTCTCGCTTGTGGCTGTCGACACATTCACGCTCAAAGCGCTCGGCGAGCCGCTGCATCACTACTGGAATTACAGCTACGAAGCGCCGCTCTATCTTGCCGAGCTGTTTGCAAAGATGGGCACGGGCCTCTCGACGGAGCGCCAGGCCGAATACTGTGCCGGCATCGCGTGGGACGAAGCGCGTCTGAAGGCGTTGCAGGCGGCCCCGGAGCACAAGCGCAAGCGCCGCCGCAACAAGTGGCGCGGCTCCATCGCCAAGCGCAAGGTCGACCTGCGTGTGCTGATCGCACGGTTCAAGCGTCTCGTGCGTCTGTCGACAGTTTCGCCCGTTTAACGGGGCGACGGCGACGTGTCGCCTGACGCGTAGCTCGAAGCCGGCCGCGACTGGGCCCCGCCCGGCGGCGGCGCGTCCTCTTCGAGGACGAGAAACTTGATGTTGAGCGTCGTGAATTCCGACGCACGCAGCACGAAGTAATTGCCTTCGATCGGATAAAAGCGTGTTGCGTCGTAGACGGCCGACGGCTCCGCGCCGTCCTGCCGATCGCGTTCGAGCGGGCGCCGCGCTGCGTTCGACAGCACCTTCATGGCGGCCTCCACGTGTTCGTTGTGAAGAAGCCTAGCGACTGAGGCCGCCCCAACGCAAGGGGCAAGCGGCCGGAGACACGCATAAGACGTCAATGCGGCATATCGGCACACCCGCTGAAAATAGGGGCAAAAGCATATAATCGCGGGTTTTTTTCCGGATACGGCTTCAGATGTTCGCGATTCGCGCCGATAGCAAGGCGTGAATGCATATCAAGCTGACGCGCACTCACCCTCGGCAGCAACGCCTGGCACTTACCCCGAGCCACGCTTGCCGAGCCTGTCGTCACCGCCACTACTAGAGAAACGGTCGTAACGACTGCCGCGTCCGGCGTGCGGGCGCTCACGCGTCGGCAGCAATTGGAGGAATTATGTTTGTCGCAATTGGTTGGGTTGTCGTGTTGGGTTCGGTCCTCGGGAGTTTTCTCGGGGAAGGCGGTCACGTCGCCGCGCTGTTGCAGCCGTTCGAACTGCTCTGCATTTTCGGTGCGGCACTCGGCGCATTCGTGGTCAGTAACCCGCCCGCCACGCTGAAGAAAACGATCAAGAGCCTGCCGGCCTGTTTCAAGGGCCCGCGCTACGACAAGGCGAAGTATCTGGAGCTGATCGCGCTGCTCTATGAATTGATGCAGAAGGCCCGCAAGGAAGGGATGATGGCGCTCGAGGCCGATGTCGATGCACCCGAGCAGAGCCCCCTGTTCCAAAAGTATCCGCACATTGTGGCGGACCACCATCTGCTCGACTTCATCGTCGACTATCTGCGCATGATGTCGACGGGCAACATCAACGTGCTCGAGATGCAGGACCTGATGGACGAGGAACTCGTCACGCACCACGCCGAGGAATCGATCGTCGCGAATGCGATCCAGAAAATGGCCGACGGTCTGCCGGCGTTCGGTATCGTCGCGGCGGTGATGGGTGTCGTGCATACGATGGGTTCGGTCGGCGAGCCGCCCGCTGTGCTCGGCAAGATGATCGCCGCGGCACTCGTCGGGACGTTCCTCGGCATTCTGCTCTCGTACGGCGTCGTCGGCCCCGTTGCCGATCTGCTGAACGCGAAGGGCCGCGCGGCCGCGAAGCCGTTCCATTGCGTGAAGGCCGTGCTGCTTGCCTCGCTGTCCGGTTATGCGCCGTCCGTGGCTGTCGAATTCGGCCGCAAGGTGCTGTTCACGGCAGACCGTCCGACGTTCCAGGAGCTCGACGACACCGTGCGTGCGACGAAGAACTCGAAGCCCGCAGCATAAGGAAGCGGTGTCATGGGTGACAGAATGTCGAAAGAGGTGGCCGAGAAGCAGCGGCCGATGAGCATCGTCGTTCGGCGCAACAAGCGCGGCGACGACCACGGCGGGCATCATGGCGGGGCCTGGAAGATCGCGTATGCGGACTTCGTGACTGCGATGATGGCGTTCTTCCTGTTGATGTGGCTGCTCGGCTCCACGTCGAAGTACGACAAGGAAGGGATCGAGGAATATTTCAATACGCCGCTTTCCGCGTTGATCGAGGGCAAGGAAAGCGCCGACACCGTGCGCTCGAACGTGGTGCAAGGCGGCGGCAAGTCGATTGCCGATACGCGCCCCGGCGTGGGCAGCATGATGCAGCCGCAACCGCCGGCCGCGACGACGGCAGCGCCGCAGCTCGCGGCGCAGGACCTGCAGCGCCTTCAGCAGCTCAAACAGAAGCTGACGGCGTTGATCGAACACACGCCGGCGCTCAATGCGTACAAGGACCAGATCCGGATTTCGATTACGGCCGAAGGGCTGCGCATCGAGATCGTCGATTCGCAAAAGCGCCCGATGTTCGCGCTCGGCAGCACGCATTTGCAGCCCTATGCGGTCACGATCCTGACCTCGATCGGCGGTGCGCTCAACGATGTCGAGAACCACATTTCGATCGCAGGCCATACCGACAATCTGGCGTATGGGGGCGGGGAAGAAGGTTATACCAACTGGGAGCTGTCGTCGGAGCGGGCCAATGCGGCGCGCCGTGCGCTCGTCTCGGGCGGGATGAATATGCAGAAGGTCTTGCAGGTGCGCGGTCTTGCCGACGTGCTGCCGTTGCAGGGCAACGACCCGAATGCCCCGACGAATCGCCGTATCAGCATCCTCGTGATGAACCGCGCTGCCGAACTCGCGTTCTACCGCGACGGCGGACGGGAAACCACCCTGGACGATTCGCAGCCTGCCGGGCAGGCCGTGCAGAATGCGGTGAAGCCGGTGGCGATGACGCCGCGCGAAGCGGCACCCGATCCCCGGAACTGACGCGCAATTGCCTGCTTGCTTGTTCGATTGGCTGTTCGTTTTCCTCGTTATCCTGTCTGCGTCGTAAAGCGTCATGGCTCACGTTGTGGAACGAATGGAAACGAACAAGCAATCGACAACCCGCATCGACGCCAACGGCGGATCGGTTTCGGTTACGACCCAGTTATCGCTCGAAGACTTCGACAAGAACGGCATCGGCTGGTGTGAACCCGTCACGGCGTTGCAGGCGCAGCCGAACGCGATGATCCGCATCGGCACCTACCTGAACCTCGCGCAGATTTGCGGCGAGAACGGGCGGCCGCTCGAGCAGCTCGGCATCCTGCGTCGCGTCGCGCGCGAATTCGGCCGCGGACTCGGCGACATTTCGCAGCGGATCTCGGTGCTGGCGCTCGCCGATTTGCCGCAACCCGAACTCCCCCCCAAATGGTCGATCGTCGCGCTCGATCGCGACGAGCAGCAATTCAAGGCGCTGGCCGGCATCGAAGGCAACGTCTACGCGGAATTCTGGCACCCGGGTGCGCGTTTCGGCGGGCTGACGGGCACGCCGGGCCTCGAAAAAATGGACCGCAACGCGCAGCTCGACAATGTGTCTTTCCACGTTTGCTACGACGGCGCGCTCGTCGCCACGGTGCCGGTCATCGTCGATGCGCAGCACTCGGCCGCGTGGGTCACGAATCACCCTTCCTCCGGCTACATGCCGATCGAAGTGCACTTCGCCGATACCGCGGTGAGCCGCAGCGAAGCCTGCAAAGTTGTCGTCGCTTACCTCCAGTACGTCGCCAAGGCGTTCGGGGCGAGCCAGTTCGCCATCGCCGAGCCGCCGGCCGAGAACTTCGCGTTGTATCGGCAGATCATCAAGAAGGCGCGCCGATATTCAGCACAGATCTGGGACCGGCCGTATGTCGATCTGCGTCATGACGAGGACGTGCTGTTCTCGAATGTGCGCAAGTCGTACCGGTCGCACATCAATTGGTGCAGAAAGCATTTGACGGTCGAGTATCTCTCGGGCGACGTGATCACAGGCGAAAAGGCGAACGAGATCTATCACGTCATTCAGGACGTGAAGAGCGAGATGCTCGCGAAGTACACCGACGGCATGACGCTCGAATTGTTCATGCACCCGATCCTGATGTGCCGGGCCGGCAAGGGCGAAGTGGCCATCGCAAGGGGCGCCGACGGCGTTGCCTACGGCGTCACGGTGAGTACCTATGACGGTGGCGTTGCCTACTACGCGATCGGCGGGTCCCGCGTGCTCGAAGGCAAGAACGTCGGGCATTTCATCCTCTACGATGCGATCCTGCGCGCCAAGGCGCGAGGGATGGACCGCTACCTGATGAACCGCCTGTTTCCCGCAACCGTGTCGGTCGACAAGAAGGACGTCAAGCTGACCGTCGAGCGCAATATCACGATCACGTTCTTCAAGCGCGGCTTCTCCGACGACTGTGAGTTCGTCAACGTCTATAACGTGCTCGCGTAGTGCGGGCTTCTCCTTTGCCGGGGAGGCCCGCAACGTGCGGCGTGGCGGCGTCGCGGCGTCGCAGCGTCGCAGCGTCGCAGCGTCGCAGCGTCGATCCGGCGAAATGCAGCGGCTTTTCTGCTCATCTCACGGCTTTGATTTGCAGGGGCGATGCGCATAATCCGATCACGATCAGCTTTTCCGTCATTACGCCATGAGCGCCAGCGCCCCGATTCGAGTGGTCTCGACCGAACCCGATGACCGCATTTTCGTCACGCAGCCGCACATGGCTCCGCTCGACGAGTTCATTCCCTATCTCGAGAAGATCTGGGAAAGCAAGGTTCTAACGAACCGCGGTCCGTTCCATCGTCAACTCGAAACGGCGCTGTGCGAGTACCTCGGCGTCGACCATCTCGCGTTGTTCGCGAACGGCACGCTCGCACTCGTCACCGCTTTGCAGGCGCTGCGCATCACGGGCGAAGTCATCACGACGCCCTATTCGTTCGTGGCCACGGCACACTCGTTGCTGTGGAACGGGATCAAACCCGTTTTCGTCGACGTCGATCCCGATACGTTGAACCTCGATCCGAAAAAGATCGAAGCGGCGATTACGCCGCAAACGACGGCCATCATGCCCGTGCATTGCTATGGGCACCCGTGCGACGTCGAGGCGATCCGCCAAATCGCCGACAACTACAACCTGCGCGTCATCTACGATGCCGCGCATGCGTTCGGCGTGCAGTCGGAGGAGGGCAGCATCCTGAAGCACGGCGATCTGTCCGTGCTCAGCTTTCACGCGACGAAGGTCTTCAACACCTTCGAAGGCGGCGCGATCATCTGCCCGGACGCGAAGACCAAGCAGCGGATCGACCATCTGAAGAATTTTGGCTACGTCGATGAAGTGACGGTCGTCGCGCCCGGCATCAACGGCAAGATGAGCGAGATCAATGCCGCATTCGGTCTGCTTCAGTTGCGCCACGTCGACGATGCGCTTGCCCAGCGCAAGGCCATCGATGCGCTGTATCGCGAACGGCTCGCGTCGGTGCGCGGCATCCGCTGCCTCGCCGACGCCGGCGAAACCGTGGCCAACTATGCGTACTTCCCGATTCTCGTCGACAGCGATTACCCGCTGACGCGCGACGCATTGTTCGCACGGCTGCGCGAGCACAACATCATCGCGCGGCGCTACTTCTACCCGCTCATTTCCGACTTCCCGATGTATCGGGGGCTGCCGTCGGCGGGGCGCGAAAACTTGCCCGTCGCGACCGATGCCGCGCTGCGCGTGCTTTGCCTGCCGATCTATCCGGGGCTCGAAGTCGCGCAAGTCGAGCGCATCGTCGAGCTGATCGCAACGGCCGGATGACGCGCGCTGCGATGCAGGGCGACGCAATCGGCGGCTACTTCGAGCTCGAACTGCCGCCGCCGCAAGGCGAACTCTACCCGCACGCGATGCGGTTCCAGTCGGCGCGCGCCGCGTTCGCGGCGCTGCTGATGGCGGGCCGTCCCCGCCGCATCTGGATGCCCTGGTACAACTGCGAGACGATGCTGGAGCCGCCCGAAATGGCCGGCGTCCCCATCGCACGCTATCGCATCGACACGCAG
>CBJMQH010000190.1:0-9328 GCA_966431825.1 uncultured Trinickia sp. | reverse complement strand
CACCCAGGTTGGGGAGGTTGTGGGCGGGCACCGGTTGGTCCCCCCCTCCCCCCGGGCCTGCCGCCTTACTTCTGTGCCGGGGCACTGGCCGCGGCTTCGCTCGCGGCCTTCTGTTTCTTCTTCGCTTCGTGGTGGCCGATCGCGCAGCCGGCCGCGGCGCCCGCTACCCCATGTTTCCCGGCCACGTGCCCGACTGCCCCGCCTACGACGGCACCTTTCAGGCAACCGGCAGCCGGCGAGGGGGTGGCGAACAGCAAGCAGCCCGAACTAACGAGAAAAGCGACAAAAAGACGGATAGAAGTTTTCATGAGTCACCTGAGGAATGGGATTTCTGCTGCTCAGCAACCCGCATTCCTCGTCGCCGCGACGCCGCGCGGCCTCCGCTATGGCAAAGCGCGTTTGATAGTGCCCCAATACGCGTTTTTTTCAGCACGATTACAATTTCAGCTTTTGCATAAAAACATACGCGCGCGGCTCCCAATGCACCAAACTGAACCACGGAATCACATCGGCCTCGTCCTGCTGGCGCTCGCGATCGGCGGTTTTGCGATCGGCACCACGGAATTCGCCACAATGAGCGTGCTGCCGCTGCTGGCGGACGGGCTCGGCGTCGATGCGCCGACGGCCGGCCACGTCATCAGCGCCTATGCGCTCGGGGTCGTGGTCGGTGCGCCGACACTGGCCGTCATCGGCGCCAAGCTCGATCGCCGGAACCTGCTCATCCTGTTGATGGCGATGTTCGCGGTCGGCAACACGGCCAGCGCGCTCGCGCCCGGCTATCACTGGCTCCTCGTTTTCCGTTTTCTGAGCGGCTTGCCGCACGGCGCCTACTTCGGCGTGGCTGCGCTCGTGGCGACGTCGCTCGTGCCCGAGAATCGGCGCACCATGGCCGTCGGCCGGATGTTTCTCGGGCTGACGTCTGCGACGATCGTCGGCGTGCCGCTCGCCAACTGGCTCGGCCACGCTGTCGGCTGGCGCTGGACGTTCGGGTTCGCTGCGGCCCTTGCCGTCTTGACGATGACAGCCGTGCGCATGTGGGCGCCGTCGACACCGGCTGCGCAGGGTGCGAGTCCGCTGCGCGAACTGGGTGCGCTCAAGCGGGTCCAGGTCTGGCTGACGTTAGGCATTGGCGCGATCGGTTTCGGCGGTCTGTTCGCCGTCTATACGTATCTTGCCGATATTCTGCATTCGGTCACGCACGTGTCGGTTGCGGCGAGCTCGATCGTGCTCAGCGTGTTCGGCATCGGCCTGACGGTCGGCAATCTCGTCGTCCCCGTTTTCGCCGACCGGGCGCTGATGCGCACGGCCGGTCTGATCCTCGTCTGGAGCGCGGCGACGTTGCTCGTCTTCCCGCTGGCCGCACTGAACATCTGGACGGTAACGATCGACGTCTTCCTGATCGGCGTGGGCGGTGCCCTCGGCACCGTGTTGCAGACGCGGCTCATGGACGTGGCCGAAGATGCGCAAGGGCTTGCTGCCGCACTGAACCACTCTGCGTTCAACACGGCTAATGCGTTGGGGCCTTACCTGGGCGGTCTCGCGATCGCAGGCGGGTTCGGCTGGACGTCGCCGGGTTGGGTCGGTGCGTTGCTGGCGGCAGGCGGCCTCGCAGTCTGGGCGTTGGCGGGCAGCGTACAGCGTCGTACCGATGCGCGTGCCGCGCACCTCGCACGCTGCACGGCCGACACGATCTAAGCGTCCGGGCTCGTCCGCCCCGCACTCAGTCGGGGCGCGGGTTTGACGGTGCCCTTACCCATTTTTGAATTTGACCAATCCGCATAGCGCAGCGCGTGCACGCGCGTTGCGCGCATGCGTGCCCGCCTCCGATTTCCGCGCTGAATGCGGCCTGCAGCGCGCGACCGCTTGAATGCCTTTTTTCGCGCTTTCTACCCTATTTCGCATAAATCTTGTTTTCAGTAAATGAGTTGGGCGAATGTGGTATTGGGATTTTGCAAAGAGTCATTGTCCCATTTGAATCAAGCACGATATTTTGTGAATCGACCTACCATATTCGGGAGGTCCAAATACGCAATCTCTCGCGCATAATTTTCCCCGACTGCCTGTAAGCCGAAACGCGTATCACGCCCGCAATATCGACCGGCCATTCCGTCGATCCGGCTTGCCGCCCATTGAAGGCGCGACACTGAAGCGCGAACCCCCGTTCGCAATAAATTGGCAATGCGTTGCTGTATGCGCAGCGGTGGTCTTGTTGTGTGCATTTTCCGATCACGAAGATTTCAACGGAATTCCGGAGATATTGTGGACACGATACAAACCCCTCGGCGGTTTTCGGATCGCATCGCGAATCGGCATGGCTTATCCGAGAACGCGGGTGCGCAGGCGTCGATCGCCGCCGGCGATCCAACGGCAACGCATGAAGCGATTGTGGCCCGCGCGGCCGAAGTGGCCAAGGTCGTGGCCGAGGAGGCGCGCGCGTCCGACACGGGCCGGCGCCTGACCGACCGCGCGATTGCTGCGATCACCGAAGCGGGGTTGACTCGCCTCTTCACACCGCGCAGCCATGGCGGTTACGAGGCTCGCCCCCGTACGCTGTTTGAGGTCTGCCACGCGCTCGCACGCGGTTGCTGTTCGGCATCGTGGGTGACGAGCGTCCTGAACATGGGCAACTTCATGGTTGCGCATTTTCCGGAAAGTACGCAGGACGAAGTCTGGGGCGGCAACCGCGACGCGCGCACGGCGCTGATCATCTCTCCCTCGCGCGCCACGATCGAGCGCGCCGGCGACGGCCTCATCGTGACCGGCGACTGGGGCTATGCATCGGGGAGCCTGCACGCCGAATGGATAGGCGCGCTCGTTCCGAAGGGCGTCGATGCCGACGACGATACGACGAACGTGATTCTCATGCGTGCCGATGAAGTTCAAATCCGCGACACGTGGCACATCACGGGTATGCGCGGGACAGGCAGCAACACCGTCGTGGCCGAGCGGCTGTTCATTCCGCGTCACCGTGTCGTGCCTTACGCGCCGATCGTCACGGGCCGGTCGCGTCCGCTCACCGACTGCCATCCGCTTTACAGCAGCAGCTACGCGGGACTTTTGTCGCTGGGCCTGCTAGGCCCGCACCTCGGCGCGATCGAAACGGCGCTGACGCTCGTGCGCGACCAGGCGCACGAGAGGCGCGTCGCCTCGTCGACGTTTCGCAGTCAGGCGCTCTCGCCCGCGTTCCAGACCGATATCGCCGAAGCGGCGTTGATGATCGATGGCGCGAAACTGCACGCCGATCGTATTGCCGATTCGGTCGAATCGCACGCGATATCCGGCGTGCTGCCCGACGAAGTGACACGCTCGCGCTTTCGCATGGAGTCGACGCGCGTCACGCGTCTTTGCCGCGAAGCGATCGACCGGCTCATTACCGCGTATGGCAGCGCGGCATTCATGGAGTCGAACCCGCTCCAGCTGATCTGGCGCGACCTGAATGTCGCGAGCCGCCATGCGGGCTTCGGCATGGGCATTCCGCAGCTCGTCTACGGTCGCGCGCTCGTGGGTCTCGACCCGCGCGAAATCAGCTACCTCGTTTGAATTTACCCGGGCCGCCGCGCCCGGCGGCGGCCAATCTCGACTCGAGGACCATCATGTCAGATATCGAAACGCCAGAAACCCGGCAGGAAAGCGAAGAAGCGATCCGCAACCGCAACCGCGAGATCGTCAGGCAATACATGAACACGCGCGGCGAAGCGCGCTTGAAGCGTCATCTGCTGTTCGCCGAAGACGGCGTAGGCGGACTGTGGACGACCGATAGCGGCGAGCCGATCGTCATTCGCGGCCGCGAGCGTTTGGCCGCGCACGCCGTCTGGTCGCTCCAGTGCTTTCCCGATTGGGTATGGACCGACATCCAGATCTTCGACACGCAGGATCCCGAGCGCTTCTGGGTCGAGTGCCGCGGCGAGGGCGCCATTCTGTTTCCCGGCTACCCGAAGGGCCAGTACCGCAATCATTTCATCCATTCCTTCCGCTTCGAAAACGGCTTGATCAAGGAGCAGCGCGAGTTCATGAATCCGTGCCAGCAATTCCGCGCGCTCGGCATCGAGGTGCCGGTCGTTCGCCGCGATGGTCTGCCGAACTAAACAATTCCCCGTGGAGGAGCTCGATGGCTGGCATTCCCTCGATTCAGCAATACCCGCTGCCCGGCTCGCGCAGCCTGCCCGAGAACGTGGTGTCGTGGCAAATCGATCCGGCGCGCGCCGTACTGCTGGTTCACGATATGCAGAACTACTTCCTTTCCCCGTTGCCGCGCGCGTTGCGCGACAGTTTGACGGCGAACATCGCGACGTTGCGTGGGCGCTGCCGTGCAGCCGGCATTCCGGTCGCCTATACGGCGCACCCCGGTCGCATGACGGAAAAGGAGCGCGGGCTGCTGCGCGATTTCTGGGGCCCGGGCATGGAGACGACGCCTGCCGACCGCGACGTGGCCTCAGACATCCGGCCGTCCGCCAACGACTGGATGCTGACCAAGTGGCGCTACAGCGCCTTCTTCCGAACCGGGTTGCGCGAGCGCATGAGCGAGAGCGGCCGTGACCAGCTGATCCTCTGCGGCGTCTATGCGCACATCGGCGTCATGATGTCGGCGGTCGATGCCTACTCGAACGACATTCAGCCGTTCCTCGTGGCCGACGCTGTGGCGGATTTCTCCGAAGCACGCCACCATCAAGCGCTCGAATACGTCTCGCAACGGTGCGGCAGCGTCATCACGACCGCGGAGGTGCTGGCATGAGCGCGGGAGACCATTCGCCGCATCCGCAGCGCGCGGATTTGCTCGCGCGCGTATTGAGCGGCCAGGCCGGCGCATTCGCGTTGATCAGCCGCCAAGGAAACACCGAGTTGCAGCATGCCAGTGTGGACGTCATCGTCGGCGAGGTCACGTACCCGAACTCGCTCGCCGAGCTGCCGATCCCGCCTGAGCCCGCTACGTGCGGGGATGCAGCGCCCACGCCCGATTTGACGCACGAGTTGCTGGTGCTCGTGCCGTACCGCCAATTGCGTGAGCGCGGCTTCGAAAGCCGGGACGACGGCGCGCCGCTCATTGCGCTGACGTGTGCCGAGCATGAAACGGTACCGGTCACCGAGGCGCTTGTGCGGATCCCCGATGCGGCGACTGCACTCGCCAACCGCCACTTCGATACCGACGACGAGGCCTATGCGCGCATCGTCGAGCGGGTTATCAGCGAAGAGATTGGTACCGGTGCCGGCTCGAACTTCGTCATCAAGCGCTCGCTGAACGGGCAGATCGAAGACTATTCGGTCTCGAAGGCGTTGGCCGTTTTCAAGCGCTTGCTGCGCAAAGAGGTGGGCGCCTATTGGATCTTCATCGTTCATACGGGCGAGCAGACTCTCGTCGGTGCGACACCCGAGCGTCATCTGACACTGCAGCAAGGCAAGGCCACGATGAACCCGATCAGCGGGACCTATCGCTACCCTGCAACGGGACCGACGCTGGAAGGGATCAACGCGTTTCTGAAGGACCGTAAGGAGTCCGACGAACTCTACATGGTGCTCGACGAAGAGCTGAAGATGATGGCGCGTATCTGCAAGAGTGGTGGGCAGGTCACGGGCCCGCATCTGCGCGAGATGACGCGTCTTGCGCATACCGAGTACTTCATCGTCGGGCAGTCGGAGGCGGACGTGCGCGACTTGTTGCGCGAGACCATGTTTGCGCCGACCGTAACGGGAAGCCCGATCGAAAGCGCCACGCGCGTGATCGCGCGGCACGAGCCCGTAGGGCGCGGCTATTACAGCGGCATTGCTGCGCTGATCGGGCGTGACGGCCGCGGCGCACGGACGCTCGATTCCGCGATTCTCATTCGCACGGCCGAAATCAATGGGAACGGACACGTTCGAATCGGCGTAGGGGCGACGCTCGTTCGCCACTCGGAAGCGGCCTCCGAGGTCATGGAGACGCATGCGAAGGTGGCCGCGCTTTCGAATGCATTCGATCCGCCCGACGGCGGCTTGCCGCTTGGCGAGCACCCGTCGGTGCGCGCGGCGCTGCGCCGGCGCAACGAGGGCATTGCCGATTTCTGGTTCCGACCGCACGCCGCGCGCCATGCCGCGCGTGAGGCGCTTGAGGGCCGGCGGGTCCTCATTGTCGACGCCGAGGACCACTTTACCGCGATGATCGCTCAGCAACTGGCTTCCCTCGGTCTCGTCACCGAGATCCGCGGCGTCGAGGACGCGATTGTGCCCGCGCAGTACGACATCGTCGTCATGGGGCCCGGGCCGGGCGATCCAACCGCCACGCACGAGCCGCGGATCGGCCGACTGCATGCATTGATGCGCCGCCTCTTGGACGAGCGCAAGCCGTTTGTCGCCGTATGTCTGAGCCACCAGGTACTGAGCGCGATCCTTGGTATTGCGCTCGTGCGACGCGAGATACCGAATCAGGGCATTCAGGTCGAGATCGATCTGTTCGGCCAACGCGAACGCGTGGGCTTTTACAACACGTTCGAGGGGCGCATCGGCTGCGATGAGCTCGATGTCGAGGGCGTCGGCCTCGTTCAAGTGTGCCGCGAGCCGGGCAGCGGCGGCGTTCACGCGTTGCGCGGGCCTTGGTTCAGTTCGATGCAATTCCACGCGGAGTCGGTCTTGACCGTCGACGGGCCTCGCATTCTCGGCGAAGCGATCACGCATGCGCTCCGAAGCGAGGAACGCGCGGCGACGATGGTCGGCTGACCGTATCCCCTGTGTATCGGTGCATTAATAGGACTCCTTTTTATGATCGTCGACATTGTTTGGTGGGACCTGGACGGCTCCACGCAAACCATCGATTCGTTGAAGGCGCAGTTGCAGGACAGCGGTGTCGACCGCTGGGCAAACGTGCCGGGCCTGGTGTTCAAGCACTGGATCGCGGACGCTGAAAACCGTCGCTGGGGCGCCATCATGCTCTGGGACGAGAATCGGCCGCCCGCACACCTGATGCCGCCGAACGACGCGCAGCGGTTGATCGGTCTGCCTGTTGCGCATCGCACGCACTTCACCGTGGCGCAGACGGTCGCGCGCGGGGACCTACAGCGCTTCATGCACGCGCTGGAGCCCGCGGCGCTCGCGGTGGGCGGCGCGGCACCGGCCGCGGCTGCGGCAGCCGTCGCCGCAGCGCCGAGCTCAGCGACTTCGATCGAGTACATCGTTGCAGACGCGTTCACGCGCACGCCGCTCGAAGGCAAACCTGTTGCCGTCTTCTTCCCCGATGAGCCGCTGCCCGCGCAGCGGATGCAGCAGATCGGCCGCGAGATGAACCTTTCGGAAGTGGTGTTCGTGATGCCGCCGAGAGAAAGGGGCGATTTTCACGTGCGGATCTTCACGCCGGTCAACGAGTTGCCGTTCGCGGGCCATCCGCTGCTCGGCACCGCCGTTGCCGTGCGGCACGTCAAGGCGCAGGATCGCTTCGTCTTCGAAACGGGGATGGGACACTTTGCATTCGACGTGCAAGTCGAGGCGCCGGGGCTCGCATACGTGACGATGGAGCAGCCTGTGCCGACGTGGCAGCGCTACGAGCATGCCGACCGGCTGATCGCGGCACTCGGCCTGTCTCAGTCGACGATGCCGGTGGAGGCCTATCGTAACGGGCCGCGTCACGTGCTCGTCGGTTGTCCCGACGTGTCGGCGCTGTCGGACGTACGGCCCGATCATCGCGCGCTCGCCGAATTCGAAGACATGTCGGCGATTTGCATCGCGCCGGCCGGCGATCATTGGCGCTGCCGCATGTTCTCGCCGGCCTACGGCGTGACGGAGGACGCGGCGACCGGTACCGCGGCCGGCCCCCTCGCGATTCACCTCGCGCGTCACGGGCAGATGCCGTGGGGGCAGCCCTTGCATATCCTGCAAGGCGTCGAGATCAAACGGCCCTCTCATATGTATGCACGTGTGACGGGGACGTCGCACGCGATCGAGTCGGTCAAGGCGAGCGGACATGGTGTCGTTGTCGCTCGCGGCCGGCTTCGCGTCTAACTGACTTCGTTCTCACCATGAGCACAACCAATACGAGCCGATATGAAAGCCTGACGGGACGCGTCGACGTTCCGTTTCCCGAATACGACGATCCGCCTGCCGACCCGCTCGTGCTGTTGCGCAACTGGCTCGAAGCGGCCGAGGCGATGCGGGTGCGCGAGCCGAAGGCACTGGCGTTTGCCACGGCGACTGCCGACGGACGATCGTCGACGCGCGTGGTGGCGTTCAACAAGATCGACGAGCGCGGGCTCGTCTTCTGCACGCATACGACGAGCCGCAAGGGCCGTGAGTTGTCCGAAACAGGCTGGGCTTCGGGGCTGCTTTATTGGCGTGAGACGGGGCAGCAGATCATGATCTCGGGCCCTGTCGCGCCCCTCGGTGATGCCGTCGCCGACGCCTACTGGTTCGCGCGGTCGGTGCCGATGCATGCGATGTCGACGGCATCGAGCCAAAGCGATCGGCTGCTCGACGCCGAGGCGCTGCGCAGCGAAGCCGAGCGGTTGCTCGCACTCGGTGTGGCATTGCCGCGGCCGTCGGGATTCATGGCCTACCGGCTCGAGCCGCATGAGGTCGAGTTCTGGGCAGCGAGTGCCGACAGGCTGCACCGCCGCCTCAAATACGACCGTGACGGTGGCCAGTGGAAAACCTCGCGTCTCCAACCTTGAGTCGCAATCGAAAAGGAACGCTTCTCGTGACTACTCTCGATATTCCGGTCGGCGTCGGCCAGACCGCATTGTTCATTGCGTGGCAGCGTCACGCCGAAAGCCAGCGCGCGGACGCGCTGTTTCACGATCCGTTCGCAGCGGCGCTCATCGATCAGCTCGATGGCACGGATACGCACGCGCATGTCAGCGAAGTCGCAAGGCGTGCGAACTTTCCACAATATTTCGTTGTCCGTACGCGCTTCTTCGACGACGCCATCAAGGCCCATCTCGCGCGCGGGTTGCGGCAAGTGGTGACACTGGCCGCAGGGGTCGACGGTCGCGCGGTGCGCCTGCCTTGCCCTGCCGGCACGCGGTGGTTCGAGCTCGATCTCGACGACATCATCACGTTCAAGCGTGAGCTGATGAAGCGCGCGGGATTCGCGCTTCAGTGCGATTGGCGCCCGCTGGTTGCCGATCTGACCGCGGACTGGGCGAGCCCGCTGCGCGCGGCCGGCTTCGATCCGGCGCAGCCTACGGTATGGCTCATCGAAGGCCTGCTCATGTACCTGAGCGATGCTGACGGCGATGCGCTGGTGCGCGGTATCACGGCACTCTCAGCGCCCGGGAGCGCGCTAATGCTCGAACATCTGGACACTCGCATGATGCGCGACGAGGGCAAGGAGGCGCGCGCGCGTGTTCAATCGCAGGGTGCACGTTGGCTG
>CBJMQH010000189.1:0-9361 GCA_966431825.1 uncultured Trinickia sp. | reverse complement strand
GCATGGCAGGCGCTCGTGCGTGACCTTGAAGCTTTCAAGATGCCATCGCGGCCCCTCCGCGCGTTGACATGCATCAAGCCGGCACGATCCGTTACGGCTGGCCGTGGCCGCCCATCTCGCCGTAGATCTGGCCCGTGATATAGCTCGCCTGCCGAGGCGAGCAGGACATACACCGCAACTTGCGCGCGAACGGTCTGCATTCACTGTGCCGGAATGGGACGCGTAGGCTTCGCCCGTGGTCGGCGTGAACGTGAACGTCGGATGGTTCGAGTAGGAGACCGAACCGTTCGCCAGCGCATAGCTCGCCTGCGAACCCGAACCGGCGTTGACCGTCGTGCCGGCCGGCGCGGCCCCGGTTCCGGGCAGACGTCCGGGCAGACCGCTCGTCAGCGGGCCGGTTCGTCGGGCACCGTTACGCGTAGGCTTTGCAGTTTCGGGGAAAGTCGTGTCGAATTTGGCGTGACTCGCGCGTCGTGGTGGTGAGGGCGGCGTGTTTCGCGTCGCGCCGGCGCACCGGCGGGTGCGGCCCTCGCCCCATCCACGCTGAAATCCGTCAGGAGCTTGCAACGATGCAACTTTACGGCCATCGTTTTTCCGCTTACAGCCAGAAGGTATTCGTGGCGCTGTACGAGAACGCCACACCCTTCACGTTTCTCGAACTGGGCCCCGAACACCCCGAAAACGGGGCGGCGCTCGCCGCCCTCTGGCCTTTCCGGCGGTTTCCGGTGCTTGTGGACGACGCGCGGACCGTCGTCGAATCCACCATCATCATCGAATACCTGGGCCTGCATCATCCGGGGCCGGTGCGTCTGATTCCCGACGACGCCCGCGCGGCGTTGGAGACGCGGATGATGGACCGCTTCTTCGACAACTATGTGATGACGCCGGTCCAGACGATCGTCGGCGACCAACTGCGCCCGGCCGATCAGCGCGATCCGTACGGTGTCGAGCGTGCGCACGCGATGCTCGATACGGCGTACGGGTGGCTCGAATCGACGTTGGCGGACCGCACATGGGCGGCCGGCGGCACGTTCGGCCTCGGAGACTGCGCTGCTGCGCCGTCGCTGTTTTACGCGGACTGGGTTCATCCGATCGGCGCCGACCATGCGAACCTGCGCGCCTACCGGCAGCGGCTGCTGGCGCGGCCGTCATTCGCGCGTGCGGTCGACGAGGCGCGGCCTTACCGGCACTTGTTCCCGCTCGGTGCGCCCGCGCGCGACTGACTGTGCCGGGCGGGCCGTGGCCGTGACGGGCCCTGCGGTTCTCCGAGGCCCTACAATGCGGTATGGATGCGACACGCGCGCTGCGACGAGGCAGCGCGTTCACGTTTTTCTGTCGAGGAGAGTGTGTTGGCAGTATCGGTCGTTCGAGTGTATGGCCCGAAAGGGAAAATCCGATGCGCCTGACGATGCGGCGGCTCGCGGGGATCGTTGCCGCCTGTTGCGCGCTGCACGGGGAACTTGCGCAGGCGCGCGAAAAGATCGTCGTCATGGTCGGCGGCGTGGACAAGCTCATCTATCTGCCCGTCGCGCTTGCGGCCCAGCTTCACTACTTTGGTGACGAGGGGCTGGATGTGGCCGTCGAGTCGCAGCCGGCCGGTGTGGACGCGCAGACGGAAATGCTGGCGGGCGCGGTGCAGGCGGTCGTCGGATTCTACGATCACACGATCGATCTCCAGACGAAGGGCAAGGAAGTGGCGAGCATCGCCGTATTCGGGCTGGTGCCGGGCAGCATGGAGATGGTGCGCGCGGACGAGGCCGGCCGCATCGCGAGCATGGGCGACCTGCGCGGCAAGACGCTCGGCGTCACGGGGCTCGGGTCTTCGTCGATGTTCCTCGGCCGCTATCTGACCGCCAAGAACGGGCTCGACACGAACGATTACGCCGTCTTGCCGATCGGCGCGGGAAAGGAAGTCATCGACGCATTCAAGCACAAGCGTGTCGACGTGGCGTGGACGACGGAGCCCACGACCTCGCAACTGCGCGAAAGCGGTGTGGCGCGCGCGCTTGTCGACTTGAGCACCGTACAAGGCACGCGCAAGGCGCTGGGCGGTCTTTACCCGGCTTCGTGCCTTTATGTCGAGCGCAGCTGGCTCGGCGGGCATCGCGACGAGGCGGCGAAACTGGCGCGCGCATCGGTTCGCGCGCTGCGCTTCATTGCGACGCACACGCCGGAACAAATCGCCGACGCCGTGCCGCCGAGCTTTTACGGCACGGACAGGGACCTGTATGTCCGCGCGTTGCGCTCAGCGCTGCCGATGTATTCGTCGGATGGTGCGATGCCGCCGGGCGGGCCTGAAACGGTGCTCAAGGTGCTGTCTTCGTTCAATCCCGCCGTCACCGCGCGCCACGTCGAACTTTCGCACACCTATACGGACGAGTTCGTGAAACCCGTGCGCTAGAGAGGCCCAAGGCGCACGAAAATCACGCGGCACGCCGGGCCGCTTCAATAGCGCAGATAGTGCGTGCGCATCGACGCGTAGCGCCGCGTCGTCTCGGCGATCTGCGCGTCGAGCGCATCGAGTGTCGTTCTTATTTCGGCCACGCCTTGGCTGTCGGCGGCGCCGGCGCCTGCCAGTTGCGCCCATAGCGTCTGTGAACCCAGTGCGTCGCGCGTGGCATCGAGGGCGAACCGATCGGGATATAGCGCGTGCAATGTCGCGATGAGCGCGAGGCCTAGTTCACCGGGCGGCCGCGTGTAGGGATCGCCGGCCAGCGAAACGCCATGACACTGCTGCCCGCGCAATGCCGATTCCGTCGGAACGAACTCGACCGGGGTGAACTGCGTGCCGAGCGCGAGCGCATTGAGCGCGGCAGCCAGACGCACGCCGTCGATCCATGGCGCGCCGAACCATTCGAAAGGGTGGGGCGTGCCACGCCCGACGCTGACGTTTGCTCCCTCGATCAAGCCCAGCTCGGGGTAGCGCGCAAGTTGCGCCGGCGTACGCAGATTCGGCGAGAGCGGCATCCAGGCGAGCCCGGTATCGGTCATGCGCATCGACCGCCTATAGCCCTCCATCGGGATGACGTGCAGATCCGCACCGATAGCGCGTTCGTTGTTCAGCAGTGCGGAGAGTTCGCCGACGGTCAGCCCGGGCAGGAGCGGTAGCGGGAAATAGCCGGTGAACGACTCGTGTCCGGGGTCCGACATCGGACCGCCGAAGCGATCGGCGCCGAGCGGGTCGGGCCGGTCCAGCACGAACAGCGGTATATGGTGTGCCGCAGCCGCTTCGAGTGCGTAGCCGAGCGTGGTTTCGTAGGTGAAGAAACGCACGCCCGCATCCTGAAGATCGAATACCAGCGCATCGAGACCAGCCAATGCGCGGGCCGGGAAGCGACGCTGTGCCCCGTAAAGGCTGAAGACGGGCAGCCCGGTACGTGCATCGGTGCTGTCGGGTACGCGCTCGTCGAGATCGATATCGAGCCCATGCTCGGGTGAGAACAGTACCGAGAGCGTCACGCCGCCGGCGTGTGCCAGGACGTCGATCGTACGATTGCCCGCACGGTCGAAACCGGTGCGATTCGTGACGAGCCCCACGCGCATGCCGCGAAGCGGCGCGAACTCGGCGCTCTCCAGTACGTCGATGCCGGTCAGGACGCTGCCCGTCGCAATGCCCGGCTGTGTTGCATGCGCCACGGCGCTCGCGCTTGCGGGCACTGCGTGCACGATCTCGGCGAGCGACGCGGCCGGCGCGGCACTCGCGAACCAGGCCAGCGTCTGAGCGCGCAGGGGGCGCGCGTCGCCGCTGTCGTCGGGATGCACCCGGTTCGTCAGGATGATGAGGAATTTTCGTGTGACGAGATCGATGTAGATCGCGGTGCCTGTGTAGCCGGTGTGGTACAGCATGCCTGCCGGCGGCAGTCGAAACCGATTGGCGACGAGCGGCGCGTCGAGTGCCCAGCCGAGACCGCGCCATTGCGCGTCCCCCGGCGGCGAAGCGGGCGCGGCGAGCGCAGCGATGCTTTCGCGCGATAAAACGCGCGCGTTGCCGAGGCGCCCGCCGTTAAGCAGCATCCGCGCGAAGCGGACAAGGTCGTCGGCCGTGGAAAAGAGCCCCGCGTTGCCCGCCACGCCGCCCATGCGCGACGCGCTCGGATCGTGCACGCGCCCCGTGCGCATGCCGTGCGGGTCTGCCGTGGTCGGCGCTGCGCGCCGCGCGCGCGCCGCATCAGGTTCGAACATCGTATCGTGCATGCCGAGCGGCGCGAAGATGTGCGTGCGGCAATAGACGTCGAGCGCAAGGTGCGTGACGCGCTCGACGAGTGCGCCCAGCGCGAGGAAGTTGATGTCGCTGTAGACGGTGCGGGCCCCGGGCTCGGCGCGTAACCGTTCGTTCACGAGCTCGTCGAGCACGCCCTGCCGATCGCGTGCATCTGCGCGCAGCGGCAAATCGGGCGCGAAGCCCGAGGTGTGGGTCAGCAGTTGCCGGATCGTCACCGCTTGCTTACCGTTTGCAGCGAACGCAGGCCAGTAGCGCGCGACAGGGGCATCGAGTTCGAGCCGGTGCGCTTCGAAGAGCTGCATGACGGCCGTTGTGGTTGCGATGACTTTCGTAAGCGACGCCAGGTCGAATTCCGTGTCGATCGTCATCGGCTCGGCTGCCGGCGTCAGCGCGCGTGCGCCGAAGGCTTCGCGGTAGATCGTGTCGTTGGCGTTGCCGGCGACGATCACTGCGCCCGGCAACCGCTTCGCCCTGATTTCGCCCGCGACGATGCGTGCGAGTTCGGCGCGTGCCGACGGATCGGGCGTGGGAGTGCCTGCCGCCGTTTCCGCTGCTGTGGCGCCGGGCGCGGCAACAGCTGCCCACAGCGCGAGCAAAATCGCACACGCATGCGCGAGGACGGACCTCAGCGCGGCAGTTGATCGGCGTCGTAGCGGTTGCGAGGATTCCATAGCATCCAGCCGTCGGTGCCTGCCGCATCGGCCGCGTCCGTTTGTGCGCGAATGTCGTCGGCGTCGAACTCACGCTTGTCGAACGCATAGTCGCGAAAAGCCTGCAGCCAAGGGCGAAACCGCACGCCGGGCAATCCGGTACGGGCCTTGGCTTCGGCGAGCGAGCGCCTTACGATCTGGCCCGGATCGGCGACGGGATTCGTGCAGCCCGGCAGCCCCCAGGTAAAGCCCGATGGGTACAGCATCGGGGAAATATAGTCGAGCGGACCGCCGAGCGTTTCGAGCTGCTGGCCGATCGCCGTGTCGTCCAGATTCCAGCACACATACCCGAAGATGTCGGCGGCCACGAAAACGTTGTAAGGGGCAAGCCGCTCGCGCGCGGCTTCGAGGAAACCGACGATGGCGGCGGTGCGGTTCGTTCGCGTATTGGGCAGACCGAAGCGCAGCCCGCTCTCATCGGGGAATCTCACGTAGTCGAACTGAATTTCGTCGAAGCCCGCGCGCGCCGCCTCTTCGGCAACATCGAGATTGTGGTGCCAGACGGCCCGCGAGAACGGATCGACCCATCGGAGTCCTTCGCGGTCGTGCCAGATTCGGCCGTCGGCATCGTGTACGGCCCATTCGGGGTGGGCTTGCGCGAGCGGATCGTCCTTGAAGACGACGATGCGTGCGATCAAATAGAGATGACGGGCGTGCAAGTCGTCGACGATCGCCTGGAACCCGTCGGTTGCCGGGCTGCGAGCGGCAAGATGCGCGTCGGCACCGATGGCGGCGCGCGCGGCGCTCGGGTACGGCGTCATGCCGCGGTCTCCCTTCATATCGATGACGAACGCGTTCACCGCCGCATCGCCTGTCACCTTGAGGGCCGCATTGCGCAAGCTTTCGTTCGTAATCCCGAACACGGAGAGATAGACGGCGTGCGGCCTGACCGGCGCGAGCTCGAGTTTGACTGGATGCGCGTCGCCCGCCCGGGCAAGGGCGCGTCGATAGCCGGGCGCCCGGGCGGCGACTGTCGACGCAGCTTCGGCGAGGGCGAACCGGCCGTCTTCGCCCGTATGCACGACGGTGTGGGCGCTCGTGACGATGGCGTCGGCAACCGGGCGTCCGGTCGCGGCATCGACGACGATGCCGGTGACGGGCGCCGCGGACGCGGTGTCTGCGGTACAGGCCGAGGCGATGAGCGCGAAGAAGACGGCGCGGACGAGGTTCGGTATGGGAATCATGGTCGGGCGGTCGTGGCGCAGGAGGCGGGTGGCAAGGCTGGCTCGCCGAGTCTTCGCGCAAGTTCGGCAGGCGCGTCGGCGTCGACGATGAGGAACCGGGGCAGGCGCATGACCGGTGCCGCCGGCGTGAGAAGGCGTGCGTCGAGCGCAAACGCGGCGCGGTATCCGGCGGCGGTGGCCCATTGCGCAAGTGCGTCGTCTTCGATGCCGAACGGCCAGGCGAGCAGGTCGACAGGGGTGCCGAGCTCCGCTTCGAGCCGACCGCGCGAGGCTCGCAGTTGCCATTGTGCGAAGCGGCGATAGTCTTCAAGCGACCTGCGCTTTCGCTCTACATTGAAGTTCGGATGCCAGTACGTGTGCGACTGGATGTCGAACAGGCCCGTGTCGCGCAGCGCGCGAAGCTGGGCCCACGTGAGGGCGTAAGGCGCGTTCGAGATGGCCGACGGATAGACGAACAGCGTCACGGGCAGGCGCTCGCGCAAGGCGATCGGCAGCAGGACGTCGTAGACACTGCGGTGACCGTCGTCCACCGTGAGCGCGACGGCTTTGGGCGGCAGCGCCGGCGGGCTGTCGATGCCTTCGCGCCAGGCGAGCACGGCGCGTAGCGGCACGATGCTGTAACCGCGCGCGTGCAAATAGCGAAGCTGTGCCTCGAAGGTGGCCGTGCGCACGGTCATCGAATCGTTCGCCGTGCCGGCGAAGCGGTGATAGACGAGCACGGCGACAGTCGGTGCAACGTTTTGGGCGAACAGCGGTTGCCCCGCGAGAAGACACATCGAAATCAGCAGCCGCGTGAATGGCCGCAGCGGGCGGGCGGTTGGATTCGAAGTTCTGTTCATGTCACTCGTGCGCAACGCGGATCGTGAGTCCATGATCGCGTCCAGTCGGCCGGATCGGTCTGACTTCGATCAACCGGCTGCGCAGTTTCGCTGCGCCGGCCCGAAACTGAGGTGCCCCGGCGCACGTTCGGGGGCGGTTTGAATTATTTATTCCGAATAATGTCGAGATCTAACATGGCCGCTGAAACCCGAACGTTGACGGCACAGGTGCCAATCGAGCTTGCTCAGGAGGTGGACGCATGGTCGCAGCTTCTTGAGCGTCCGCGCCAGTGGATCATCAAGAAGGCCTTGGTCCAATTTCTTGCTCGCGAGGCAGAGAAGCGGCGCTTGATTCAGGAAGGTGTTGCCCGCGTACGCCGAGGAGCCTACCGCGATAGCCATTCTGCGTGATTGGGACACGCGGCAGGATAGCTGAAGAATCGGTGATCAATGTTCGAACTGCCGCCGCAATGCGCGAATCGGCGGCGTATCGAGATTGTCTTTCGTGACCGTGACCGTTTCGACGGATCGATCACCGCCGCTCGACTCGCCCCTCAATACGCCAACGAGCGTCTGCATCGCCAGATAGCCCATTCGAAACGGATCCTGCATGATGTCGGCGTAGATCAGCCCATTGCGAATCGAATCGGCGAACTCGGGGCGCCAGTCGAATGCCACGATTCGCGGGCGCCCGCCCGCCGGCTTGCCGGCGAAATAGTGCAGCGCACCGTAGGCAACCGGCTCCGCGGGCGCGAACACCGCGTCGAGCCGGCCCGGATAGCGATCGAGCGCCTTCGCAACGCCTTCCTCGGCGTCGTGGGGTCGAAAGCCCACATAGGCGTCGACGACAATCTCCCATCCGCGCTCGCGCGCGATACGCATGAAGCCCGCCTCGCGTTGGGACGTGGAAACGATGTCCGGCGCCAGCCGCAGGATCGCGACATGCGCCCCGGGCGACAAGACCGCCTCCAGACTGCGCGCCGCTTGCGCACCCGCTGCGACGTTGTCGGTGCTCACAGTGGCTGCCGCCACGTAATCGGCGGAACCGCGATCCACGAGTACGAGGGGCACCGGCGTCCTGACCGGCGCCGTCACGCCGGCGAGCGTTTCCGGAACGAGCAGCACACCGTCCACGCCGTTCTGCACGACATAGTCGATCAACTTTAACTGGATGTTGCGCTGATCGACGACCGAGGCGCCGTCGGCGGGATTGCGCATCAGCGTCTCGGCGCCGAGGTCGGCCGCGGCGCGATTCATGCCCGCTATCAGCGCCTGATAGAAAAAGAGCGACGAGCCTGACAGCACGATGCCGACCTTCGGCGCCGGGCGTGCATCGGCACCCGGCGACGTAACGAACGCGAACAGCGACAGCAGCATGAGCACGAGGACTTTGCGCACCGGGGGCTCCTTTGCAACGGCGACGAACGGGCACGTCGAATACAACGAGGCTGAGGCGCAGAGCTTACTGAAGCCTCAGATATTGGGCAAGCGCTGCCCATGCCGTTCGGGGCGTTATAAGGGTGTCCTAATCAGTGTATCGAGGGCAACCGGAACGGTTGCACCTGCGTGCCCGGCTGTCGCGATGTCTCGCAGCAGACATTCAAGGCGTGAATGGGGCCGTTGCAGGTGCCGTATGGTGCGCCCGTGTTCGGCAACCTGTCACGGGCTTGTGCGGCTGATTGACCGCCTCGGCTAACGGCAGGCGTACGTCGAGTGCTTGTCGGCACTCCCGCGCTGCCACGGCAGCGATACGCCAAAGCGCCGGCGAGCGGCACGTTTCGCGCGAGATCGTCCGTACGACGAACACTGCCTCGTGTCCCCACAGCGCAATGCCTGCGCTTGGAAGGGCGGGCGCATCGCGCGTGTGCACCGGCAACTCGCCGTCGGGCATCGCGTGCGTCATATCGCAATCGCATAATCGAACGCGAGATCCGTCGCAGCCCGACCGCCGTGCATGCCCCAGTTCTCGAACGGCTCCTCGCGCAGCAATACGAGTACACGCCCAGCGTCGATCGCGCGCAATGCGGCGACATCGTGCGCAACGCGCGCATAGAGCCGCCTCTTCGCGTCGAGCGAGCGCCCTGCAAAGAGACTGATCTCGATGGCCACGTAACCGGCCATGCCCGGCGGCGCAAAGTAGTCTTCGGCAGCGAAGGCGCAATAGCGCGCCTGAAGCTCCGCTGGACTGACGCCGAGCGTGTCCTTGATCGCTTCGAACAGCACGGAAACGAGTGCGGCCTTTTCTTCTGCGCTGCGGGGTCCCTGCTCCTCGATCTTCACGATGGGCATGTTTTCACCTATAGGGAAAGCGGGATCTCGTTGAATGCATCGGCATAGGTTTGCGACCGCATTTCGGCAAGGCGGCTTGTCGTGCGCGATAGATCGTGCGCCCCGAACCCTCGCAGGCCTCTGCAAGCTCGGGCGCAG
>CBJMQH010000188.1:0-9374 GCA_966431825.1 uncultured Trinickia sp. | reverse complement strand
ACCAGCCGGCAACGCTGGGAGAACGGGCAAGTTGTGCCGGAATACAGAACCATCATGTCTAAAGTTTCCTCAAAAAGCTCAAAGGCCAGCGCGCCGAAAGACCCGCATCAAGCAAGCCCTCCCTTGCGCCGGCCGAACACCGTTTCGCGGCGTGTCTACTTAACGTCTTTCCAATACGCCGCGTTCAGCCGCCAGGCGAAAAAGGTCAGGATGGCCAGGAACAGCAGCACCCATACGCCAAGCTGTCGGCGCGTCTGCTGGGTCGGCTCCGACATCCAGGTCAGGTACGCCACCAGGTCGGCCACGGCAGTATCATAATCTACCTGCTGCATCAATCCCGGTTTCACCTGTTCGAAGCGCACAAACCGATGCGTCTTCTCCCCCGTCTCGGGATCGGTCTCGTCCTCGAACCGCGCCGCCCTCACACCCTGCAGCTGCCACAGCACATGCGGCATCCCCACGTTCGGAAATACGAGATTGTTCCACCCCGTGGGCCGCGTGTTGTCCTGGTAAAAGCTGCGCAGATACGTATAGAGCCAGTCGCTGCCGCGAGCCCGCGCCTCCACCGACAAGTCCGGCGGCGCCGCACCGAACCACGTCTTCGCATCGCCCGGACGCATCGCGACCGTCATCGTGTTGCCGACCTTGTCCGTCGAAAACAGCAGGTTCTGCTCGATTTCCTTCTGCGAGATGCCGAGCTGCGAGAGCGCACTGTACCGAACGAGGCTCGCACTATGGCAGTTCAGGCAATAGTTTACAAACAATTGCGCCCCATGCTGCAACGACGCAAGATTGTGTGCGTTATCAGGCGCACGGTCCAGGTGGATTTCCTCCTGCGCCCACACCGGCGCCGAAGCACCCAAGCACGTCAGCACGCCGAGCACTGCGCCAAGGCGCGCAAGCTTCCCAAGCCATGTCTTCATGTCGTGTCGTCCTCGGTCGCGTTTAGTGGGGCTTGAACCGCACCCGCTCAGGCGGCTGCTTGAAGGTGCCGAGCCGGGTCCAGAACGGCATGCCCAGGAAGAAGGCGAAGTAGATCAGCGCACAGATCTGCGCGATCAGCGTCGCCGCCGGCGATGGAGGCTTCGTCCCGAGGAACGCAAGCGTGAGGAACGCGAGCACGAAGATCGCGTAGAACACCTTATGAAAAAACGGCCGATAGCGAATCGACTTGACGGGACTTTGGTCGAGCCAGGGCAGGAAGCACAACGAAATGACCGCCGAACCCATTACAACCACGCCCCAGAACTTCGACTCGGTCAGATACATGAACACGACCACGGCCACCGCCAACACGGGCAGCCCGACGCGCCACTTGCCCCGCGCGCGCAGCAACGCCAGCACACCGAGCAGCGCAATCACGATCATCAGCACGATCTTGAACGGGTCCGTCGTGGCGCGCAGCATCGCGTAGAACGCCGTGAAGTACCAGACCGGTGCGATCTCCGGCGGGGTTTGCAGCGGATTCGCCGGCACGAAGTTGTTCGACTCGAGGAAGTACCCGCCCATCTCCGGTGCGAAGAACAGAATCGCGGCGAACACCATCAGGAACACGCAGACGCCCATGAAGTCGTGCACCGAGTAGTACGGATGGAACGGAATGCCGTCGATCGGCTTGCCGTCCGGCCCCTTCTTCGCCTTGATCTCGATACCGTCCGGATTGTTCGATCCCACCTCGTGCAGCGCGATCAGGTGGACGAACACGAGCAGCACCAGCACCAGCGGAATCGCAATCACATGGAACGCGAAGAAGCGGTTCAGCGTGACGTCGGACACCACGTAGTCGCCGCGAATCCAGAGCGAGAGATCCGGCCCGACGAACGGGATCGCCGAGAACAGGTTCACGATCACCTGCGCGCCCCAGTACGACATCTGCCCCCAGGGCAGCAGGTAGCCGAAGAACGCCTCGGCCATCAGGCACAGAAAGATCGCACAGCCGAAGAGCCAGACGAGCTCGCGCGGCTTGCGATACGAGCCGTACATGAGCCCGCGGAACATGTGCAGGTAGACCACGACGAAGAACATCGAGGCGCCCGTCGAGTGCATGTAGCGGATCAACCAGCCCCACGGCACCTCGCGCATGATGTACTCGACCGACGCGAACGCGAGCGCCGAGTCGGGCTTGTAGTTCATCGTCAGGAAAATGCCCGTCACGATCTGGTTCACGAGCACGACGAGCGCGAGCGACCCGAAGAAGTACCAAAAGTTGAAGTTCTTCGGCGCGTAATACTCGGATACGTGCGCCTTCCAAGTCGACGTCATCGGAAAGCGCCGATCGATCCAGCCCGCAAGGCCCGTCGTCTCCACTTCTTTTTCCGTCGTCGCCATTACGCTTCTCCTTGCTCGTCTTTACCGATCACGACGGTCGTCGCCGACGTGAACATGTAACGCGGGATGTCGAGGTTCTGCGGTGCAGGCTTGTTCTTGAAGACGCGGCCGGCCATGTCGTAGGTCGACCCATGGCAGGGGCACAGAAAACCGCCGGGCCAGTCGTTCGGCAGGTTCGGCTGGGGGCCAGGCGTAAAGCGGGGCGTCGGCGTGCAGCCCAGGTGCGTGCACACCGCAACGGCAACGAGAATGTTCTTGTGGTCGGCGCGCGAACGGTATTCGTTCTTGCAGTAGTCCGGCAACGGCATCGAAAACGGATTCTTGCTGGCCGGGTCGGCCACCTCGGCATCGGCCTTCTGCACGTCGGCGAGCATCGCGTCCGTGCGGTTGATGATCCAGACCGGCTTGCCACGCCAGGCCACCGTCTTCATCTCCCCCGGCTTCAGATCGCCGATATCGACTTCGACCGGTGCGCCGGCGGCTTTCGCCTTCTCCGATGGTGCCAACGAGCCTGCAAAGGGTATGACAGCGGCTACACCTCCCACGCCGCCTGCTACGGACGTCGCAATCAGCCAGGTACGGCGGCCGCTGTCGACGCGCTCATCTTCTTTGTCTCGCATCACACGCCCCACTTCTGAGTTGGATTTTCCGTCACGCTTTTTGCCACCGCCGCTAGTTTGCGCGAATGGAGTCGGCATTTACAAGAGCCGCCTGACAAAAAGCGTGCGAAGCGCTTGATCCGTAAGGGTTTCCCCGAGCTGCGAGGGCGATTTGCCGCCAGTCGTTATTCGTTAAGCATTCCCTGCGTCGGCATGACGATTGCTATGTCCCGACGTGATATCTTCGCCACCGGATGCATGCCATTTTCGTATTCAAACGGGATTATCGATATCGATGAACAGATGTTCGATGTCGAAGTGTTCCGATAGATGGGCACCGACGGCTTGGACGCCGAAGCGTTCGGTCGCATGATGACCGGCAGCAAGAAACGCCACGCCGCTTTCGGCCGCGATATGGGTCATCGGCTCGGACACTTCGCCCGTCAGATAGACGTCGGCGCCCGCTTCGATCGCCGCTTCGAAGTAGTTCTGCGCGCCGCCCGTGCACCACGCCACGCGCCGCAGTTCGCTGTCGGGGTCTCCGAGCACGAGCGGCGTGCGCGCAAGCTTCTGCTCGACTTGTGCGGCAAGATGCGCCAGCGTGATCGGCATCGGCAGCGTCGACAGCCAGCCGAGCCCGTCCGGGCCGAAGCGCGCATCGCCGATCAGACCCAAGCGCGCGCCAAGTTGTGCGTTGTTGCCGAGTTCGGGGTGATCGTCGAGCGGCAGATGGTAGGCGAACAGGTTCAGATCGTTCGCCAGCAGCAGCTTGAGCCGCTTGTACTTGCGGCCCGTGATCTGCGGCGCCTCGTTGCGCCAGAAGTAGCCGTGATGAACGAGCACCGCGTCGGCGCCCCACTCCAGCGCAGCCTCGAGAAAGGCGAGCGATGCCGTGACGCCGGTAGCGATCTTCTTGACCGTGCGTCGGCCCTCGACTTGCAAGCCATTGGGGCAATAATCCTTGAAGCGGCCAATGTCGAGCAGGTCGTTCAAGTACAATTCAAGTTCGATACGATCCATAGAAACCTCGATTCTTCAAATGCTTAGACGCTTCTGGCTGTTCTTTGCCCAAGCGGTGACGGTGCTGCTCGCACTGATATTCATCGTGGTTACGCTCAAGCCGCAATGGCTCCAGCGGCAGGGGCAATTCGGCAAGCAGCTCGCTTCGCCCATTGTCGCGCTGCGCGAAGTGGCGCCCGGCGCCGGCTCGGGGCGCGCCTCCGCTTCCTATGCCGATGCAGCCCAAAGAGCCATGCCCGCCGTCGTCAACGTGTTCTCGGGCAAGGGCGGCTCGCTGCCGCCGAATCCGCACGCCAAAGACCCGTTGTTCCGCTATTTCTTCGGCAATCCGAAGAATCAGCAACAGCAGCAGGACGAGCCCGCAACGAACCTCGGTTCCGGCGTCATCGTCAGCTCGGAAGGCTACATTCTAACGAACCAACATGTCATCGATGGGGCAGATGAGATCGAGGTCGCGCTGGCGGACGGCCGCCGCACGAACGCGAAGGTCATCGGCGTCGATCCCGAAACCGACCTAGCGGTGCTCAAGATCAACATGGACAACCTGCCCACGATCACGTTGGGCAGGATGGATCAGGCGCGTGTCGGCGACGTGGTGCTCGCAATCGGCAATCCGTTCGGCGTGGGCCAGACCGTGACGATGGGGATCATCAGCGCGCTCGGACGCAATCACCTCGGGATCAACACGTTCGAGAACTTCATCCAGACCGATGCGCCGATCAATCCCGGCAATTCGGGCGGCGCGCTGATCGACACCAACGGAAACCTGCTCGGCATCGATACGGCCATCTATTCGCGTTCGGGCGGCTCGCTCGGGATCGGCTTCGCGATTCCCGTGTCGACCGCGCGCAGCGTCCTGGAGAGCATCATTACGACGGGCACGGTCACGCGCGGCTGGATCGGCGTGGAGCCGCAGGACGTCACGCCGGCCATCGCCGAATCGTTCGGGCTCGAGGAAAAGGGGACGATCGTCGCTGGCGTGCTGCAAGGCGGTCCAGCCGATAAGGCCGGCATCAAACCCGGCGACGTCCTGCTCGACGTCAACGGCGAAACGATCACCGACACCACACGCCTCTTGAACGTGATCGCGCAGATCAAGCCGGGTACCGACGCGAAGATCCACTTGAAGCGCAAGAACAAGGACATGGATCTCGTCGTGACGATCGGCAAGCGTCCGCCGCCGCCGAAGCAGGCGAGCAACGAGGACGACAACGCGCCGGCCGACGAATAGCGCCAAGCGGTGCGCATGCCGTCCCGCCTGCGCACCGGTGCTTGCCGTCGGCGTTCGTTCAGCCCGCCGCGCCGGTCTCGTCGGGGCTTTCCTCGGCGGCCGGCTTGTCCTTGCCGATAAACACGCGTGCCGCGATGATCCCGGCCTCGTAAAGCACGATCAGCGGCACGGCCAGGATCAGTTGCGAGAAGACGTCGGGCGGGGTCACGACGGCGGAAATCACGAACGCGCCGACAATCACATAGGGCCGGACCTCGCGCAGTTTCTTGAGCGAGACGACGCCCATGCGCACGAGCAGCACGACGACAATCGGCACCTCGAACGTTACGCCGAAGGCGAGGAACATCGACAAGGCGAAGCTCAGGTAGTTGTCGATGTCGGTCGACATTTCGGCGCCGAGCGGTGCGTTGTAGTGCGCCATCACGCGAAAGATCGTCGGGAACACGACGAAGTACGCGAACGACATGCCGCAGAGAAACAGCACGTAGCTGCTGCCTACGAGCGGCCCGATGAGCCGCTTCTCGTGCTGGTAGAGCCCCGGCGCAACGAACGCCCAGACCTGATAGAGCACGATCGGCAACGCGATCACGAGCGCGACGAGCATCGTGACCTTCATCGGCACGAAGAACGAGCCGGTCACGTCGGTGACGATCATGCGCCCACCCTTGGGCATGTTCTCGAGCAGCGGGCGCGCAAGCAGGCGGAAGATGTCGGGCGCCCAGTAGACGAGCCCGATGAATACGACGATGACGGACGCACCGGCGCGAATCAGCCGGTTACGCAGTTCGACGAGGTGAGAGATGAAGGTCTCTTCGCCGCCTTCTTGAGTGTGCTGGGGGTCGCTCACGCCGGCCCTCTTCGGATACTCGGCGCGCAGCGCGCCGAAAGGTCAAAGGATGGAGATGGTCGCAAGGCGGGCTCTGCCGACGCGCATCAAAGGAATCGCCGCGGCGTGCGCAGCGTAGCAGGCGTATGGCGCGCAACGCGTGCCGCGCCCGACTGCACTTGCGTACGGCGGCCGACGGCGCGCTTGTACCACAGCGGGGTGGCCACACGCTTCACGCGCCAATTGCGCCGCGCCTTCGCAGCGCCACGGCGCGAACCGCTGCCGCCGCCCGCTGCCATGTCGAACGACGCCAGGCCGCTCGTGTCGGTGGCCCCGCCGTCCGGTGCACCGCCGGCGATGCTGGGCGACACGGACGTGCCGGCGCGCCATGCTTCGTTGAGCTCGTTCTCGTGACGCCGCAGGTTGTCATGGATCGAGTGCTCGACGTTGCGCGCCGCCGATTCGAAATCGGTCTTCATGCGCCGCAGCTCTTCGAGTTCGATCTCGCGCGTCACCTCCGCCTTGACGTCGTTGATGTAGCGCTGCGCACGACCGAACAGTGCGCCGGCCGTGCGCGCGACACGCGGCAGGCGTTCGGGACCGAGCACCACGAGCGCGACCGCGCCGATGATCGCCATCTTCGTAAGACCGAGATCGAGCATATGCGAAGGCGTATTACCTCAGTGCGCGGCAAGCGCGCGTGAAGTGCGCTTTGGGGCCCGAGCCGCGGGCGCCAGGCGCGCTGAAAACGAAGGTCGGGTCGGTATGGACAACGAACCGGCAAACGCGCGAGCGCGTTTTAGCGGTAATCGCTCGAACGATCCTTTTCCTTCGCCTCGACATCGATCGTGCCCGAGCGCGGCAGCTGCTCGCGACGCTCGGCTTCCGCCGACGACGACGTTTCGGACTCCTTCATCCCTTCCTTGAAGCCCTTGACGGCGCCGCCGAGGTCGCTGCCGATGTTGCGCAGCTTCTTCGTGCCGAATACCAGGGCGACGATGAGGAGGACGATCAACCAGTGCCAAATGCTCAATGAACCCATGAAGAACCTCCCGGACTTTGCCGCCGTCTACCGGTGCGGCAAAGAATACCGGCCTTGCGGCCGTAGTGCGGAGCCCGAAGGCTCCCTGTCGAATCATTCGCGAACGCCTTCGCGTTGCGCTTTCAGCCCATGCGGTGCCAAGGGCGCGGGCCGGCCAACAAATGCGCGTGCAAGTGATAGACCTCCTGCCCGCCGCCCGGCCCCGTGTTGATGACCGTGCGGAAGCCCGTTTCGCCGCCGGTGTAGGCGCAGCCGAGGCGTTCTGCAAGTTGTGCGATCAACACCAACATTTTACCAAGCAGGGGCGCGTCGTCTTCGCTGCAATTGGACAGCGTCGCGATATGTTTGCGCGGGATGACGAGGACATGCGTCTGCGCAGCCGGGTTGATGTCGCGGAAGGCGACGAACGATTCGTCCTCGTACACTTTCGTGCTCGGGATCTCACCTGCGGCGATCTTGCAAAAGAGGCAGTTGTCGTGGCTCATGGTTTTCCTGTTGGCATGGCGCGGGCCCGCTCAGAACCAGGCGAGCGGATCCAGCGGCTTGTCGTCGTTGAGATACAGCCAGCCCTTCACGATTCGATAGAGCACCCATAGCGAGACGAGACCGATCACCGCAAAGCCGATCGCCACCACGATCAGCACCGCGCCGACCAGGTACCCGCCCAGTGCCATCCAGAACGTGCGGATCTGCCAGCGGATATGCGCTTCGTATCGTGTCCCCGCCGCGTCGTCGCGCTTCAGGTACCCGATGATCAGTGCAATGATGCCCGTCACGCCGCCCGTCAGCCAATGAACGGCATAAAGTGCATATAGCACATGCGTGAGCGTTCGCAGTTTGCGCGTGCGCTCGTTTTCCGGTTCGCCGTAGTAGCCGCGTTGGATGTCGCCGCCCGGTTGTGCCATGTTCTTTTCTCCTGGGTGTTCGGGCCAAGGCGCTCGCGCCCCCGTCGTCATACGGCGTGCTCGGTCAGCCGCCGTTCTCTTCGCGCTCGCGCCGCTTCCTGAGCGCCTTTTCCTCGATGCCCGACAGGCCCTCGCGGCGCTCGAGTTCGGCGATCACGTCGGCGGGGCTCAGATCGTAATGCGACAGCATGACCAGGCAGTGAAACCAGAGGTCCGCCACTTCGCCGACGAGCGCGCGCCGCTCGCCGCCCTGGCGCACGTCCTTCGCGGCCAGCACGACTTCGGTGGCCTCTTCGCCGATCTTCTTCAACACGGCGTCGTCACCCTTGTGGAACAGGCGCGACACGTAGGACTTCTCAGGATCGCCGCCCTTGCGGCCGTCGATCACGGCCGCCAGACGCAGCAGCGTGTCTTCGGTATCGGCGGTACGCCCAGCTGACGTATCGGGAGTTTGAGTCGGTTGGGTCATCGGTAAATCTGCTCGGGATCTTTCAGGACCGGATCGACGGCGACCCAATCGCCTTCGTCCACGGTACCCTCGAATTTCTGGAAAAAGCAGGAGTGGCGCCCCGTGTGGCAGGCGATGCCCGACACCTGCTCGACTTTCAACAGCACGACGTCCTCGTCGCAATCGAGCCGCACCTCGTGCACACGCTGCACGTGCCCCGATTCCTCACCCTTGAACCAGAGACGCTGGCGCGAACGCGAGAAATAGACGGCGCGCCCCGTCTCGATCGTCTTTGCCAGTGCGTCGCGGTTCATCCAAGCGAACATCAGCACGTCGTTCGTCGAAACTTCCTGCGCGATCACCGGAACGAGCCCGTTCGCGTCCCACTGGACCTTATCGAGCCACGGTTGTTCGGCTGCGTTCATCTCACTGCCTCACCGATATGCCGCGAGCTGCCATGAAGCGCTTCGCCTCGCCGACCGTATGCTCGCCATAGTGGAAGATGCTCGCCGCCAGCACGGCGTCGGCATGCCCTTGCACGATGCCGTCGGCCAGATCCTGCAGCGAGCCGACGCCGCCCGATGCGATCACGGGCACAGGCACCGCATCGGACACTGCCCGGGTCAGCGCAAGATCGAAGCCACTCTTCGTGCCGTCCCGATCCATGCTCGTGAGAAGGATCTCGCCCGCGCCGAGCGCGGCCATCTTGCGTGCCCATTCGACGGCGTCAAGGCCGGTGGCCTTGCGGCCGCCGTGCGTGAACACTTCCCAGCGCGCAGGATCCCCTTGCGCCGACACGCGTTTCGCATCGATCGCAACGACGATGCATTGCGAGCCGTACTTGTTCGCCGCGTCGGCCACGAGCTGCGGGTTGGAAACGGCCGCCGAGTTCATGCTGATCTTGTCGGCGCCCGCGTTCAAGAGCCGCCGCACGTCTTCGACGGCGCGCACGCCGCCGCCCACGGTCAACGGAAT
>CBJMQH010000187.1:0-9377 GCA_966431825.1 uncultured Trinickia sp. | reverse complement strand
CCCCAAACCGTCAGCCCAACGCGCAGGTCGCTGCCTGCACAGCAGGCAGCCTCGAGCGCACACATCGATAAACCGATTTCGCAAGGTGAACGTCATGAAAAACTTTCGCGCGCTGTTCATGCTTTTCATTGCCGCCGCGGCCGGCCTGACTGCCGTCGTATTCGCGTCGCGCTGGATGATGTCCCAGGCCGTCAATGCGACGACCAAGGTCGTTGTTGCCACGAGCGACATCAATCTCGGCGAGCGCGTGACGCCCGAGGCCGTGAAGACCGTCGACTGGCCCGCGACGAGCGTTCCGCCCGGCACGTTCTCCGACGTGCAGAAACTCGAAGGCCGCGTGCTGAAAGAAGGCGCGCTGCGCGGCGAGCCGATCCTCGAAGCGAAGCTGTCGCCGAAAGGCACCACGGGCGGGCTCTCTGCCGTCATCGATCCGGGCAAGCGCGCGATCACGGTACGCGTGAACGACGTAATCGGCGTAGCCGGCTTCGCCCTTCCCGGCAACTACGTCGACATCATCGTCAATACGCAGAAAGACGGCGCCACCCAATCGCAGCAAACCGAGCAAAAGATTTCGAAGACGGTGCTCGAGCACATTCTCGTGCTCGCCGTGGCACAGGAAGTCGGTCGCGACGAAACGAAGCCGAAAGTCGTCGACGCGGTCACGCTCGAAGTCACACCCGAACAAGCCGAGGCCATCGACCTCGCCCGCAGCATCGGCACGCTGTCGCTCGTACTGCGCAATCAGGTCGACCCGAAACAAGCGGACACGGCCGGCGTCACACGCGCATCGCTGCTGAAGATCGCGGAACCTGCGCCGGCACCCGCACCGGTGCGGCCCGCTGCGCGCCCGGCACCCGTCAAGGTCGTACAGCGCCCGGCGGCCCCGCGTGATTGCGTACGCGTGATTTCCGGCGCCAATGCTTCACAGGAATGTTTCTAAGTTTCTAAGCAGAACGTAGCAATTCACGAGCCGCACGCATCGACGAGGCGGCCGCATACGGACCGAACGGCAGCACCTTTTTGCATCACCCGGGGGAACGAAATGAACACTCGATTCGACAGCCAACGCTCAGGCCAACCGCGCTCGGGCGCTGCGCTCGGCAACACGGCACCCAGCCCGAAACTGCGCGCCTGCGCCATACTCGGCGCACTCTTTTGCAGCGTGCTCGCTGCCAACGCACAGGCACAGCAGACGGTACAGGCCGGTGCCCCGCTGCACGTCACGATAGGCGTTGCAGCGGCTGCCGCGGCCGCCCAAGCCCAAACGGAACACGGCCCGAACTGTGTCGGCGAACTCGCCATGCATACGGCGGTCAATGTGCCGCTCGGCAAATCGACGATGGTGTCGCTGCCCGAGGCGGTACGCTCGCGCACGGTAGGCAACCCGTCTGTCGTTCAAGCGCTGCTCGTATCGCCGCGCACACTCTATCTGCTCGGCGCAGACATCGGCACGACGAACATGATCGTGCAAGGTCGCAGCGGCGCATGCAGCGTGATCGACGTGGCGGTCACCGCCGACCCGGGCGGGCTGCAGCATGCGATCAACCAGCTGATTCCCGACGAAAAAGATGTTCACGTCAGTGCGGCCGCCGATACGCTCGTGCTGTCGGGCACGGTATCGGACGGTGTCAAGGTCCAACGCATCCTGGAATTGGCCGACGCATTCGTGCAGCGTCCGAGCCGAGCGCTTCCGCCCCCCGGCACGGTGGTCAACCCCGCTCAGTCCGGCATGCAGCCGGCCACGCCGGCAACGACCGATCAAAGCGTGCCGCATCCGCGCATCGTGAACATGCTGGGTGTCGCCGCACCGCAGCAAGTGATGCTCGAAGTCAAGGTCGCCGAAGTGTCGAAGACGCTCATCAACGAACTGGGCTCGGCCGCGAACATCAACGCAGGCTCCGGTAGCTGGAGCTTCAACCTGCTCACGGACTTCCTGACGGGCGGCATGAGCGCGCTGATCGGTCAAAAAGCGAACCACAAACCGCTGAACTTTGCGATCGACGCCGAGAAGGACGACCAACTCGTCAAGGTGCTCGCCGAACCCAACCTGCTGGCAATCAGCGGTCAGGAGGCGAGCTTCCTGGCCGGCGGCAAGGTCTTCATCCCCGTACCGCAGTCCAACACTGGTAGCGGCACGACCGTGGTCCTCCAGGAAGAGGACTTCGGCGTCGGCCTGCGATTCACACCGACGGTTCTCGAAGGCGGGCGTATCAATCTGAAGGTCGCGCCGGAAGTGTCCGAACTTTCGCCGACCGGAGTTGCGCTTACCACGAGCAACAGCAACTTGAACACCGTGTTGCCGCTCATCACGACGCGCCGTGCGTCGACCACGGTGCAGTTGTACGACGGGCAAAGCTTCGCCATCGGCGGGCTGCTCAAGAACAACATCAGCGGTGCGATCAAGGCTTTGCCGGGCGTTGGCGAGCTGCCGATCCTCGGCGCGCTTGCACGTAGCACGAACTACCAGAACGATCGGACGGAGCTCGTGTTCGTCGTGACGCCGCATCTGGCGAAACCGTTGCCGAAGGGCTATCCGCTGCCGACAGATCACTTCGGTCAGGTCAGCGAATTCGGCGTACTCGCCACGGGCAACATGGAAGGCAAGGCGCCCGCCAAAGCACCCGCGCCGACACCGGCACCGAGCACACCGCAACCGGTCAGCGCCCTGCCCGCGCCCGCCGCGAAAGCACAGCCTGACGCCGGCACGGCAAGCGTCTCGGCGCCGCCGCAAGCGTCGACCATGCAGCCGGCCGCTGCCCAAAGCGCCACGACGCAACCAGTCGCGACGCCGTCGATCGCGGCCGAAGCACTCGCCACGGCGACGCCTGCAGCACCGGAGCCGTCGGCCGCCCCTGCTGCTGCCGACGCGCCGCCCGCACAACCTGCTGCGGCTTCGCCCGAGATGTCGACGTCCCCGTCGGCCACCTCGTCGGCGACGCCAGCGTCGCCCGCCGGGCAACCCACCGATTCGGCTGCTGCTGTCCCTGCCGAGCCGAGCACGACAGCGCCGAGCCAACCCGGCGTGCCGGCCACCGACAGTCGGGCCACGGACGGCGTGCCGACCGCAGCGGCACCCCGCGCGAGCGCAACGCTGGCGTCGGTCGCACTGCGCAAGCAGCACTGACCGCGCGGACCGTCACCTGAGAGACCAGTCATCTGGAGAACGGATATGAAAACCAAGCTCACCCCCTTTCGCGTCTTTCTGATCGTCGGCGCCTGCGCCGCGCTCGACGGCTGTCTGAGTTCCACGCCGCACTGGGACCAGACGTTCGGCGAATCGATCAAGCAAGTCACGGCAATGCAGACGCTCAACCCGCGCGCATCGGACAACGACGACCCGGTAGCCGGCATCGACGGCGCCGCCGCCGATGCAGCGCAAGGGCGCTACGCCAAGTCGTTCCTGACGCCGCCCCCGCCCGTGAACGTCTTCACGATCGGCGTGGGGGCGGGCGGCTCAGGTGGATCGGGTGGATCGAACGGTTCGAACTAACCCCGGACCGGGCGATAGCCCAATCGAAGAACTTCACAGTGGCGATGAATGAGGCAACGTCATGCTCGACATCTTGATGATCTCATCCGACGACGAACGGGCGACACAGATCGCGGCGCTCGTCGCGCAGCACCACGCGGGCCACCGCCTGCGCACGGTGCGCGCCCCCGCCTCGCGGCTCGCCGAATTTGCCGAGCTTGCGAAGGCCGCCGATCTCGTGATCGTCGACGACGTGCATCTCGCGCAGCGCGACCTTGGCGCGATCGAAACCGTGACAGCTGCCGCACCGCAGGTCAGTTGCATGCTCGTGGCACCGTCGCTCTCGAAAGACTGGCTAGTCGCAGCGATGCGCGCCGGCGTGCGCCATGTACTCTCCTGGCCGATCGATCGCACCGAACTAGCGGCGGAACTTGCGGTCGTTGCGACGAAGAAAGCGTCGAATACCGGCCGCGACGGCCGCCTCGTTTCCTTCCTGTCGGCGCGCGGCGGCAGCGGCACGACGCTCATCGCCGTGAATCTGGCCCATGCGCTCGCCGTGGAACGCAAGAAGCGCGTCCTCTTGCTCGATCTCAATCGTCAGTTCGCCGACGCCAATCTAATGCTCGTCGACCAGGTGCCGAATGCGACGATCGTGGATCTTTGCGCGAACGTCGATCGGCTCGACGGGGCCTTCTTCGATGCGTGCGCCATGCATCTGCATCCGAACCTCGATGTCGTCGCCGGTGCGGGCGATCCCGTCAAGGCCGCGGAGCGGCGCGCGCCGCAGCTCGAACGGCTGCTCGCTTTCGCACAGCCACGTTACGACGCCGTCATCGCCGATCTGGGTCAATCGGTCGACCCGCTGTCGATGCTCGCGCTCGACCGCAGCACCGATATCTGCCTCGTCGCACGGCAAAGCGTCTCGCATCTGCATTCGGGGCGCCGCCTCGTCGGCATGCTGCGCGAACTCGGCTACGCAGGCTCGAAGCTGCGCCTGCTCATCAATCAGTACGACAAGGCGGCGCGTGTAGAAACGCCGATGCTCGAGCAAGCGCTCGGACTGCGCGTCGCGCATCGGCTGCCCCGTGACGAAAAGCACGCATCCGAGGCCAGCGACCGTGGGATGCCGCTCGCCGAAGTCTCGAAGACATGCCCGCTCGCCCAGAGCGTGGATGCACTCGCAGAAATGCTTTGGCCGCAAACGGCAGCTGCCGCGCCGAGCCTGCTCTCACGCCTGTTCGCGGCGAAGCCCGCACAAGCCGGCGCGCCGCTGCGCGCGCTGAAAACCGAACCCTGAATCCCGCGGAGACCGCCATGTCCTTGCGCGAACAACTGATGATGCAGCACGGCTTCACGCCGAACGAAGAGCGTGCGCCGGCCCCCGCAGGCGCTGCCCCTGATCAAGCCGCGGCACTTGCCTATCAGCAATTGAAGATGCGCGTGCACGAAACGATCATCGAGCGCGTCGATCTCGACAAACTGCAGCGCCTCACGGCCGAACAAGCCAAACGCGAACTCGCCCAGCTCGTCGAGCGCATCGTCGACGAAGACAAGATTCCGATGAACGAGGCCGAACGCAAACGCCTCGTCCAGGACGTGCACGACGAGATGTTCGGCCTCGGGCCGCTCGAGCCGCTGCTGAACGACCCGACAGTGTCCGACATTCTCGTCAACACGAGCCGGCAGGTCTATGTGGAGAGACGCGGCAGGTTGCAGCTGACCGACGTCACCTTCATCGACGATGCCCACCTGATGCGGATCATCGAGCGCATCGTGTCACGCGTCGGGCGGCATATCGACGAGGCCACGCCGATGGTCGATGCGCGGCTGCCCGACGGCTCGCGCGTGAACGCGATCATTCCGCCGTCTGCCATCGACGGCCCGCTCGTCTCGATCCGGCGCTTCGCGGTCAATCCCCTGACTGTGGACGACATGCTCACGAACCGCTCGTTCACGCCGACGATCGCGAAACTGTTCGAGGCGTGTACGAAGGCCAAGCTCAACATCCTGATTTCGGGCGGCACCGGCAGCGGCAAGACCACGCTGCTGAATCTGATCTCGGGCTTCATTCCGCCGGATGAGCGTGTCGTCACGATCGAGGACGCCGCCGAGCTGCAGCTGCGCCAGCCTCACGTGCTGCGACTCGAAACGCGGCCGCCCAATATCGAGGGCAAAGGCGAGATTCCACAACGGGCACTCGTACGAAACGCGTTGCGGATGCGCCCCGACCGGATCGTGCTCGGCGAAGTGCGCGGCGCCGAAGCGCTCGACATGCTGCATGCAATGAACACCGGCCATGAAGGATCGCTTGCGACGTTGCACGCCAACACGCCGCGCGACGCGCTCACACGCCTCGAAAACATGGTCAGCATGGCAGGCTTCGCACTGCCGATCAAAGCGGTGCGCCAGCAGATTGCGTCGGCGATCACGCTCGTGATCCAGGCCGCCCGCCTGACCGACGGTACGCGGCGCATCACGAGCATTCAGGAAATCACCGGCATGGAGGGCGACATCATCAACATGCAGGAGATCTTCACGTTCAAACGCACGGGAATGGGCAGCGACGGCCGGATCGCCGGGTACTTCTGCGCGACAGGCGTGCGTCCGAAGTTCAGCGAACGCCTTACGGCGTTCGGCGTGGGCCTGCCCGACGACGTATTCGATCCGTCGCGGCGTTACGACGCGTGAGCGTGCCCGGGAGGCAGTCATGAACACCACGTTTCTGAGCTTCGCAGTCCTGCTCTTTGTTGCCACGGTGCTGGCGATCGAAGGCATGTATCTGATGTGGAACGGTCATCATGGTCCGCTCGCGCGGCGCATCAAGGCGAGGCTTGCCGTGGCGGCCTCGCGCGAGCCGGGCGGCAAGACCGATCTTTCGATCCTCAAGGAGCGCGCCCTCGGCAAAGCACCCTGGGCCATCGACCTGCTCAGCAAGATGCCGGGCGTGTACGCGCTCGATCGTCAGCTCAAGCAGGCCGGCCTGACCTGGAAAGTCGGCAGCTTCTTTGCGTATTCCACGGCGAGCGGCGTCATCGGGCTGGCGCTCGGGCTCGTGCTTCGGCTGCCGTTTCCGATCGCGCTTGCAATCGGCCTCGCGTGCGCCGCCCTGCCCCTGCTCCATGTGCGCCGAACACGCACCAAGCGACTCATCGCCATCGAGCGACAACTGCCCGATGCCGCAGACATCATTGCGCGCGCACTGCGGGCCGGCCATTCGTTTGCGAGTGCCCTCGGCATGCTCGGCAACGAGCTGTCCGCGCCGCTCGGCACCGAATTCCGCACCGCGTTCGACGAGATCAACTACGGCGTGTCGATGAACGATGCACTGTACAGCCTCGCCGAACGCGTGCCGCTCGACGACCTGCGCTACTTCGTCATCGCGGTGCTGATCCAGCGCGAGTCCGGCGGCAACCTCGCGGAGATTCTGACGAACATCTCGCTACTCACGCGCGAGCGCCTGAAGCTGCTAGCGAAGGTCCGCGTCCTCTCGGCCGAAGGACGGTTTTCCGCCTGGATCCTTGCGTTGCTGCCATTCGTCGTCGTCGGCCTGCTGTCCGTGCTGAACCCGGCATTCATCCGCGTGTTCTGGACCGACCCGGCGGCGATGAAGCTTGCCGGGATCTGCCTCGGCAACATGGTGTTCGGCATCCTGTGGATGCGAAAGATCATCCGTATCCGTGTGTGACCTGGCGTTTCTAACCGATCTACACACCGCTCTAGTTGCAAGGACCATGATCATGAACAAAGAACAGATCTTCCTGCTGGGAATGACGTTCGCCATCGTCTTCGGCACCGCGCTCGGCGCCATGGTACTACTGCGCCCCGACCCCGTCAGGCGCCGTGCGCAAGGGCTGGCCACCGCCGGTGCCAGCGCGGGCTCATCCGAACTCGCCGGTACGCAGGAGTCCGACAAGTGGACTGCGCGGCTCACACAAGTATCGGAGAAGGTCGCCAAATTGTCGTTGCCGAAAGACGACTGGGATCGCTCCGTGTTGCGTCGTCGGTTCATGCATGCGGGGTTTCGAAGCCCGTCCGCACCCGCCATCTACTTTGCGGCCAAAACGGCACTCGCATTGGCGCTGCCTGCGATCGTCATCTTCGCCGTGGCCGACAAGTTCGGTTCCGGTCATATGCTCGGCGCGCTGTTCGCCCTGCTCATGGCGTCCTCTATCGGCTTCTACGCGCCCAACATGGTCCTCTCCCGGATCACCGCCCATCGTCAACGCTCGATCGTCGAAGCGCTGCCTGACGCGCTCGATTTGATGACGGTCTGCATCGAAGCAGGGCTCGGGCTCGATGCGGCAATGCTGCGCGTGACGGAGGAAATCGACAAGAAGAGCCCGACGCTCGCCGAAGAGCTCGAGCTCGTGCTGCTCGAACTGCGAGCCGGTGCGGGGCGTGAAAAGGCGCTGCGCAACCTGACCGCCCGCACTGGCGTCGAAGACATCGATTCGCTGACGACGATGTTGATACAAGCCGATCGCTTCGGTACGAGCATCGGCGATTCGCTGCGCGTCTATACGGATACGCTGCGTACGAAGCGGCGGATGAAGGCCGAGGAGAAAGCGGCGAAGATCGCGCTGAAGCTGCTTTTCCCGCTCATCTTCTTCATTTTTCCGACACTCGTTTCCGTGCTGATCGGACCGGCCGCCATCCAAGTCGCAAGGCAGCTGCTGCCCACGATGTCCCATATGAGCCAATAAATGGACCGGCGACACGCGCCCCTCTCGACACAGGCGTGCTTGGCACTCGCTTCGCAGCCACAACACAAGGATCTGTCCATGTCGACCCCTGACGCAGCATTCGGATCACTGACCGACCATGAACGTCCTTGCGCTGATGCCCCACCGGGTGCCGGGTCCTTGCGCGGACTGCTTGCGGAAGGGGGGCTGCGAGCGCTCGCCGCGACAGCCCTCGGCGTCTTCGCAACGGCCGCGATTACGTTGTGGGTGGCCACCCCGTCACGTATCAGCCTTCTGCTGATGACGATGGCTGCATGTATCACGGTCGGGTTGACGCTGATCGCGCGCATGCCGAAGGCACGCGACTGGCATCCGCTCGCACTGCTGTACTCGCTCGGCGGTACCTACGGTTGCCTCGCGTACGATCTCGACCCGGGCGGTGCACAGATCGCGCCCGAACTCGTCGGTGCCATGCTGCAACTCTCCGGCATCGTCTGGCAGGTCTACGCGAAACTGTCGATCCGGCGATCGTTCGGGATTCTCCCGGCGAATCGCGGTGTCGTCTCGCGCGGCGCATACCGATTTGTGCGTCACCCGATGTATCTTGGCTACTTCGTGACCGACCTCGGATTCTTGCTGACGAACTTCAGCCTCTATAACGTATCGGTGCACTTGCTCCAGATCTTGCTCCAGGTCGGCCGAATCCTTTACGAAGAGCGTCTGCTGTCCGCCGACGCCGACTACGTCAGTTACAGCCGCGCCGTCCGATTTCGCCTCATTCCCTTCTTGTTCTGACAGTCGACACGCGCATACGCGCCGACGCTTCATATGCGTCGGCATCGGGCGGGACGGTATAGATGCCGACCCGCCCATTCTTTTTGCAATCCTAATTTTTTCTGCCCATGTCTTTCATGAATGCGATATCGGCGCTCACGCCATCGCACAGGGTCGACATGCAACGGTATCGGCTCGCGTTTCACAAACGAAACATTTATGGAAGGCAGCGCGTGGCTCGCTGTCAGGCGCCAAGCGCGTGCGAGCCGCACGGAGCGGCGCGCGATGCGCTGGCGGCCCAAGGCAGCGTGTCACGTGAACGGCGAATCACGCGATTTTTGTCTTGTCGCTGAGACACTCCGGACCAATTAGCGACGGTGCCGCGCAGCGATGCGCTAGACGCGCCGCGCGAATACTGGGCCGGCGCGAAGTGGCGCGCTTCTCGCTTAATG